>DASQNN010000273.1:0-1530 GCA_035644955.1 Nodosilinea sp.
TTCGCCAGTGGCCAGATCAAGGGTAAGCTGCCCGCCCGCCGCTGGGATCAGGGCATGGGTTTCGGCGCGGTCTAGTTTGGGGCTGCCCCCTAGCCAAAAGCCCTGGGCTGCTTGTTCTACCACCTCAGCCCGCGACTGGCCGGTGACCTTCACAATGTCGTCGAAGCTGTGCTGGGCCTTGATTTGCCCATCTAACCCCAGCAGCACAATGGCATAGGCGCTGGCGACGTTAATCCATTCGTCGAGCATGACCACCGTGCCGGCGTCGTTGACCATGGCCAGGCGGGGGCCGTAGCTGTGGGGCAGGGTCTGCGACCAGATCTGCTGGCAGCGATCGCCTGTGGCCTCAAACAAGCTCGCCGTGGTGCGCCGAGTGCCTGTAGCCGCTTGCTCTAGCGTTAAAACCAGGTGATAGGTGCCCGCTGGCGATACCTCGTGGCGCAGCAGCGGTGGGTAAGGAATGGCATCTCGGCCAAGCATAGGCTGCGATTGCGACAGCAGATGAAGGTTGGGCCGGGGCAGACTCAGGGGAACAGGGGCGATCGCAAGCTGGCCCCAGAGAACTCCGCCAACCAAGACCCCCAGCACTACGACCTCCGGGGCTGCCAACCCAGGTACCCCGCCAGCAGCACTGCTGTGATGAAGCTCATTGCCGGGCCATTGGGAATCGGGCGTGGGGCCTCGGGGGAGATAAAGGCGGCTTCGGGCTGAAGGGCCAGGTAGGTGACCGGGGGCAGGTCGGCTAGGGCGGTGCTAGCGGGTAGGGCGTCGGGGGAGAGTACCGCCGCATCGGCTAACAGCGGCTGCTCTGGCCCTCCTGCCGGTATGCTATCTCCTGCCAGCTCTGGGGTAGAGCGAGTCAGACGGCTGCCTCGCGCAATGTCAATCTGTCTGGCTGTGAGGCGATCGAGGCGAGCGCCGTCGGGGGTAATGTCGTCAAGGGAACTGGGCGAATTGCGAAAGCCGCCGTCGGTCATCAGGTTGTTTCCCTCCCCAGCCCCAAAGCCCTCGTGGGTGAGGCCCAGGTTGTGGCCAATCTCGTGGGCGACGGTGTCGAGGCGACCGAGGCCGTTGTTGAAGGTCAGAATGTCGTCATCGATCACAATGCCATTTTGGTCAATCCAACCTAGACCCAGGGTATCGACCCCTTCGTAGGGAAAGATGCTCTCCACAAACCACAGGCTAATCGGGCCAGAGGTGCGGGTAGATAGGGGATTGCGGCCGAAAGCCCCCGCCCCGCCCGCAAAGGAAAGCTCGGCAAACTCATCCTGGTTGTCGATGGTGAGAAAGCGGCTGGCGTTGAGCCGGTTGGGGGCTAAAAAGCTGATGTCGATATTGGCCTGGGCCCAAATTTTGCGGGTGGCTTCTTCAAACAGGGCCAGGTCGGCGCAGAAAATGCCAAAGTCGTCGCACACCTGAATGGGCTGAATGCTGACAAACCGCGTGGCATTACGACTGCTGCCCTGCCCCTCACCCGTGCAGGAGACCAGCGCTGCCGAGAGGCCGCAAACGAGCAAAAAACGAGGCTTA
>DASQNN010000274.1:0-8850 GCA_035644955.1 Nodosilinea sp.
ACAGCCCCAGAGATTGCTCCGCCTGGGCAAGGTTGAGCAGGCCGCCCTGACGGCGGGGCTCATCGCCAGCGACGGCAAAGGCATCGACAGCCCCTTGCCAGGCGGCGATGGCCCCCTCAACCTGCCCCCGGGAAAACTGCAAGTTGCCCTGGGTATTGAGCACCTGACCCAAAACTTGCTGATGGAAAGTGGTTTGGGGCGGGCTATTTTGCAAAAGCTGCAGGCTGGTGGCGATCGCCGCTTCAGCCGCCTCGCCCTGGCCCAACTGGTGGTGGGCCAGGGCCAGATAGCTCAGCACCAGCGATCGCTGGGCTACATCCCCCTGCTGGGCCAGATCACGCGCGGCCCGATTCCAAACCTCAGCGGCCTGGGAATACTGCCCTGCTTGGTAAAATGCCTGGCCCTGTTGAATCAGCGGCAGACTGGCGACGGCAATCGATCTGCCCGTGCCCACCGAGGCGACCGATAGAGGGGGTAGGGGGGCGATCGCCAGCCCCAGGGCCAGCAGCAAACCGGCGATCGCCCAACCCAGCCGCCGCAGATGCCCATTGCACAGCCAATTTTTCATGGCCTTATTCTACGGTAGCCGCCTGTGTTGACACCATGGCTGGTTAAAGGCTGGTTAAACCAGCAAGTTCTGGCCCAGTACGAGTTGAGCCGGTGCTATGCCATTGAGGGTGACCAGGGTGCTAAACCCAGCGCCATCGGTACCAGCGGGATTGACCTGCACCTGGGTTCTGCCGCCGCTAAATACGAGCCGCAGGTAGTTGTCGGCGCTCGGATTGGTGCCTGGATAGTTCAGCTGACCAAACAGATCGCGTAAATCTAAGACATCGTTGCCATTCATAAAGTCTTGAATGGTGTCGCCTGCGTCGTCAAGGGCGCTGTAGACATAGCGATCGTCTCCGGTGCCACCAATCAGCAGATCGCGACCGGGGCCACCGACCAACACATCATTTTGGGAACCGCCATTGAGCCAGTCATCGCCCGCACCACCGTAAAGCATGTCGTCTTCGGCATCACCATACAGCCGGTCATTGCCCTCCCCGCCAAAAAGCTGATCGTTCCCCGCGCCGCCGCGCAGGATATCGTTGCCCCCCTGGCCATAGAGCCAGTCATCACCGGCTCTGCCGTTGATTGAGTTATCGGTGTCGGTGCCCGTCAAGGTATCGGCCTCACGGGTTCCCTCCAGGGCCAGCGGGCTGACCAAAATCGTCACGGTAGCGGGGCGGCTGGTCCCTTCCACGCCGTCACTCACCTGGTAGGTAAAGGTGTCAGTGCCGCTAAAGTTAAGGGCGGTCGTGTAGGTGAAGGTGCCGTTAAGGTTTTGTTGCAACGTCCCGTGAGTGGGCCGGGTGAATGCCGCGATGGTTAGAGTGTCACCATCGCCATCGGAGTCGTTACTGAGCACCGTCAGGTCTACAGAGGCTCCTTCTATTACGGTGGCAGCGTCATCTTGGGCGACGGGCAGGTGGCCATACTCCACCGCACCGATATCGGCATAGCCGCGCTTGCGGGCGATACCCCGCTGGTCGGTGGCCGGGAAGAAGGGCGATCGCACTGCATCTATGGCAGAGCTACCGGGCAGCAGGGCCATAGTTTTAGTCGGCCCACCGTTGTCTTGCAGAGGTCCCAGCTTGGGGTTAAGGGGGCTAAACCAGGTACCGACCTGATCACCTTTGATGCCGTGGACAAATCCAGTCTGATTCTGGCCAATGCCAATCAGGTTGTAGCCTTGGGTCAAAAACTCGCCATCCAAGTCAGCGACAACTGATGGCACTGGCCCTGCCCCATTGGTGGCAATAATGCTGTTGCTAACCTCGGCTTGAGAGGTAGTACTGATGCCGCCGCCTCGCATCGCCCTATTGTTAACAATGGTGCTGTTGGTGACGGCTAGTCGGCTGGTGTTAAAGATACCGCCCCCCTCCAAGGCAGAATTTTGGGTAAACGTGGCGTTGGTCACCCTGGTATTGCTTTTATCTAAAAAAATGCCGCCGCCCTTCTCCCCGGCCCCATTGCCGTTGAAGGTGGTGTTTTGAATCACAACAGCGTTGCGATCGCCCTGAACATTTGGCCCACCTGGATACAACGTGCCAATGCCGCCGCCCCAGCGCTCGGCTCTATTGCCGCTAAAGGTGCTGTTGTTCACCGTGAAGGTTTTAGGGCCTGTTCCCAGAAAGGATTGGGTAATGCCGCCGCCATAGACGGCTTTGTTGTTGTAAAACTTGCTGTTTTCGATGGTGCCAGTCAGCCCCAGGACGGCCTCGATCGCGCCCCCACCTACCTGTGCGACATTGCTCTCAAAAGTGCTGCCAGTGACGACAACGTCTCTAGTCATTGCCCAAATGCCGCCCCCGCTGAGCGCTTGATTGTGCATAAAGGCGCTGTTGCTGACTGTCAGGGTGCCTAGAGCATTGCTATAGACTGCACCACCCGCCTGCTGACTGGCCCCATTGCCAGTAAAAACGCAGTGGTTCAGCGTTAAATCGCCATTGGTTGCGATGGCACCGCCGTTAGGGGCAAGCCCCTGGGTCAGGGTGAGATGATTTAACGTGACCGGGGCTTGGTTCGTGACCTCAAAAATTCTGGAGGCCTTGTTACCGCTGAGGGCGATCGCCCCGTCCTCGGCCCCATGAATCGTCAGGGCATCGGTAATCGTCATCTGGGTGCCCGACAGCGTCAGGATACCCCTTAGCCCTGGGGCAAATTGAATAACATCGGCTCCGATTTGGCCATTGGCCGCCAGCACAGCCTCCCGCAGGGTCAGCACTCCATCGGTGGCATTCACAACATCGGCCAGGCTAGTGACAACAAAAGGTGGGGGTGCCCCAGTCGCCTTTGCCCCAATCGCCTCTGTCAGCAACGCCCCCCCCTGATCAACCGCGCCCTCGAGCGTCTTCATCACCAGGCCAGGCACCACGTTCGGTTGGATTAGGGATGGGGCCGGTCTGCCATTCGTCATCCCGATTGGGTACTCCACTGTAGAGCGGTCAAGGCTATCGAGGGTAGAAGGGCCGAGGGTACGCTTCCCTGGCAGAGACAGGTCGAGAACGCTCCCAAGATCGTCGGTTCCGCCATACTCCAGTCCTGGCTCGTGGATCAGATCAAGCTGGAGAGGGCGATCGCCTAATGCTTGAATCAGGTTATTAAATTTGAGACCAAAGGGCCTGGAATGGCTTGCGTTGCTAACATTGCTGGCCATGTCAAAGTCTCCTGGATAAGGTTACGCAGGTGGAAGCGGTAGGGGTTGTACTCGGTGTTCTGCGGGCCGTGGGCTGAAATTATGCAGAGCTACCGGGTTCGGTTGAGCTGAACAGTAGCGGTGCTGGTGTGGCCCTTGGCATCGCGCACGGTGTAAGTAAAGCTGTCGTTGTGGCCTGCCCCCAAGCCAATCGCGGTATAGGTGAGGGTGCCGCTGGCGTTTCGCACCAGCAGGCCATAACGGGGCCGGGAAAAACTCACCAGCTCTAGGCGATCGCCCTCGGGATCAGCGTCATTGCCTAGGGGGCTAAAGGTTAGCTGCCGACCGGTCAGCGTCAAGACATCGTTGCGGGCGGTGGGGGCCAGGTTGAGGTGCTCGTAAGCGCCAATGTCGGCCAGAGGACTGCGCGGCACGCCCCGCTGATCGGTCGTTAGGGTGCGATCGCCTGGGTCAGCCCCGGCTATGGCCGGGCTATCGGGGGCCAGGGCGTGGGATTGGGTGGGGCCGCCGTTATTGGCCAGGGGCAAGAGCTTGGGGTCGAGCGGTTGCTGAGGGGTGCCGATGCGATCGCCCTTTACCCCCGGCATAAACCCACTGCTGCCGTCCGGTGCGGCCGTGGCAATTAGGTTGTACCCCAGGCTGGTCACTCGTCCCCACACGCTCCCCCCCCGATGCTGAGCGATGATACTGTGCTTTACCGTAGTGATTGCATTATTGCCGGCTGAAACCGGGCTATAGAGGCCCACTGTGGTCCACCCCGATATCTGGGGGTCGGTAAAAATAGTGCTAGCGCGCAGATCTAAAGTGTTGAAGTTGTCGATTTGGCCACTGGTAGCGCTGTTGCTGCTAAAGGTGCTGTTGGCAATGGTGGCAGTGCCAAGGTTAATCAGCGCTCCACCATATAATCCGCCGCTGTTGTTGTGGAATGTACTACTGCGAATGGTCAGTGTCCCTCGGTTGTGAATACCGCCGCCGGTTTCATCTACCCTGTTGCGCTCCAGAGTGCTGTCGATTAGCTCTAGGGTCGCGCCGTCGCTGTTGGCAATGCCACCTCCGAAGCGGCCTCGGTTATTGCGTACAACGCTGTTGCTGAGGCGCAGTCGGCCCCGATTACGCACGCCGCCGCCGCCCATGTCGCTATCCGATGAAAAGTAGCTATTGCCGCCCGCGATCGCAAGCCCCGCCAAGTCGGCGACCCCGCTGGGGGTGATATCCAGCACTCGAGATAGGCTGCTGCGCCCGTTTATGATTAATTGGTCGGCCCCTGGTCCCTGAACAGTTAGGGTTTTATTGATTTCAAGCTGACCCAGCCGCAGCTCAATGGTACCGCTGAGTCCTGGAGCAAAGCTGACCGTGCCGCTGTCGTCGATGTAGCGCAGGGCCTCCCGCAGTGACACATTGCTCGCCCCAAACTTACGATTATCCTCATCTGTCAGGGTGTCAACGGTAATGGCGCTAAAGGCTACCTCGTAGGCCCCAATCTCCACCGTGTCGTTCCGGGGTATGCCCCGCTGATCGAGGGCCGAAGCTGAGGCCGCATTCCCTGAGCCCCGAGCCGCGCTACTCATCAACAGGCCGTGGGTCCAGGTAAAGCCGCCATTGTCTTGTAGAGACCCGAGACGGGGGTTGATGGGGTTGGTGGCAGTACCCACCAGGTGGCTGCGGCTAAAACCACTGGCACCGCTGTTGTCACCGATCAGATTCGCCCCGCCATCCACCACGGCCCCCGAGATATCAGCGTGGATGGCTCCAGTGCCGCGATCGCTCGAGCGGTCCACATTGCGTGCCACAATCGTATTTTGCAGCTCCACTCGACCTGTGCCCCCATAGATACCGCCGCCGTTACCCACCCCAGTCTCCTGGCTGTCGGCGGTATTGAAGGCGATCGTGCTGCTTTTGGCCACTAAATTGCCGCTGCTGTTGTCAATACCGCCCCCTAGCAAGTAGGCCGTATTGCCGCTGAGGGTGCTGCTCACGAGCGAAAGACTGCCGTGGTTGGCAATGCCGCCACCGCCAAAACGCGACGTATTGCCCGCCACAGTGCTGTTTACCAGGTTCAAGCGGCCTCGGTTAAAAATGCCGCCGCCCAACTGCTGGGCTTGGCTATCTCGCACTGTGCTGTCGTTCAGCGTCAGCATTCCGTCGTTGAGAATGCTGCCCCCCTGGGCTGCCTGCCCCTGGGTGAGCGTCAGCCGGTTGAGTTCAACAGTGGCCCCAGGGGCGATCGCAAACACACGAGATGTCTCGCCGCCGCTAATAGCAATATGGGCGTTGCTGCCATCAATAGTGACCGCGTGCCGCAGCTCTAGCTGACTCGACAGCAGAATGGTTTTTGGCCTCCATTTTGCTTCATAGGGCAACACAGGAATATCAAAATTGATTCGGTTGACATCAGCATTGCTATTGGCCATAGAGACGGCCTCTCGCAGGGTCAACACTTCATCGTTAGCATCCACCACATCGGCGGTACTGGTCACAGTGAGAACCGTTGCAACCGCCCCCACGGCCGCCGGGTTAGGAAGCGTTGCCCCCGCCTCAGCGACTAATGGGCCAGCCAGCGAAGATAGCGGAGGACGAAGTGCTAGATGGGGTGAGAAGTTAGTAGGGGCAGTAAGAATTAGTAAGTCCAGCAGCATCACAGGTTTCCCTTTGAGAACGGTTGTTAGGCTGCTATGTGGGCAAAAGTCTTGGTTTATGCAGCGACATTCGCTGACCGACAACTGAAGCAGATAGAGAAGTATTGCTACTCTCGACGATCCACATGAATTGTCCATCTCTTAAAGCTAGGCTATTCGCCACCTGACTGAAATGTGAGGCCAATACCTGCGAGCACCCGACGATTAGTCGAGTACTCACCATCTTTCTCAGGGCTTTTATCCGCTCTAGGCTGAATGATTGACCTCGCAATTAGCTGAGTTAACCTAATCTCGTCAAAAGATTGGCCATGAAATTGGGGTAATTTTGGGGTAACGCAAATTCTAAGGCCGTGAAATAATTATCGACTAAAGCTTTTACGCTAGATTTGTAATCGAGCGATCGCGGGTTCAAATCCCGCCATCGGCTTCCAGCAAAAACAGGTGTTTCGCCTATTTTATAAGGGTTTCGAGGCTCCTAACGAATGCTTGCCAGAGGATTTGGTGTTTCGCGCCCCCAAAGGTGGCATCATCAGCGAGAAAAACTTCCACCAGCGAGCCTGGTCAACCGTGATGACTGCCCTAGGTCTGAATGAGAAAGATGGGGCCACGATGACGCCCTACAACTGTCGAGATACGTTCATCACCCTTCAGGCCTTGGCCGGGCACTCGTCTACCACCATTGCCCGGTGGGTGGACAATTCTTCAAAGGTGATTGAAGATCGCTATTTAGACCGGCTGAAGATGGATAAGCTACGGCCTACCGACATGTAGGGTTGTTCTGTAACCTGAAGCCGTGGATTTGGCGCGATCGCCCTCAACTCGCCAACAACTCCCCCTGGCCGTGAATACGAGGGTCAATTCGACCCGCCCAAGGCAAACGCACCACTGCTGAGCCAGCGTCGCCATCTCTTGGCGCTTAACCTCATTAGCCCACAACTCAGCCCATCCCAGCTTCCACCGGCTGAGCAACCGTTGCAAATCAACCAAGTCACTGGCAAACGCTATGTCTGTTTCCAAGTTAATGCCAAGCACTGCCCACTCAATGAAAAACTGACTCTCTCCTACCAGGTGCTGGGCCACTGACTCATCACTACCACTGCGGGCCAGCAGTTGAATGCGCGTCAAGTTCAGCGCCAGGCTAGCAAGCTGCGTCGCTCGATTGGCCTGGAGGTACTGCGCCTTGAGAATGCCCTAGTTTATTGCCATTGAACGTTGCCCAAGAGAGACTGCACGAGTTGGCAGATGTCGTCCCGCATAGCTGGATCTTGAATCATCATCGAACGGTTGTTGGCGCTAGGGCGAATGTTGATCAGCGATTCATAACCCACTGTATAAACCCCAATCCAGATAAATGGCCAAGGGAGTATTCATCTATTAGGGCAAACGCATCCTCAGGTGGAGAGTAGGCGAGTTAGGTAGTCATTGTCCCATCCAGCTTGCAGGCGTTTAGCCTTGATGCCGCCTTTAGCGGAGGGGTCCTGGCGCAGCAGATTGAGGGCGATGTGGCAAACGACGGCAAGATTAGCCGGGGCATGGTCTTTGCGAATTCGGGAGGCATCTTCCTGAAACGCGACATCAAGCACCCAGTGGAGTTGATTTTCAATGCCCCAGTGGCTGCGCACGCCCTCGGCGAAGCGTTAGACATCACCTTTGAAACTGACCAGATAGTAGCGGTGCTCAATCGTCGGCGGTTGACCGAGGATACGACGTTCGGCCTCTACCAGACCGACCCGCTTTAAGCCGACCCAGCGCTCAGCCTTGATGCGCATAATCTTTTCATTGATAAATCAAGGGTTTAAGAAATGCCTCAGCCTCAAAGCCGCCGACCTACCCAAAGAAAACCTGGTCATAAAGGGAAAAAGTGCCTTCGGAATACAGCATTGATTTATGGTGAGCGAAAGAAGCCGCTTAATCTAACGACTACCCCTACAGCTCAAGATTGGTGGGAGCAGCTGGCATTAGGTGAGCATTGCTCACTTTCAGAGGCCTTTGAAAGGGTAGCTAGAGGAACGCTGAGAACTGCCAAGGTGGTCAGGCTAGTGTCAGCAGATATAGTTTCTGCTGTTATAGATCAAACCATTCCCGATGTGCCTCAAGATGACAGTCGGCCAGTTTCTGAAGGTGATAGCAAACTTGCCTTCGTCGCCTTGTATTTGGCTGTATCTGAAGCACTCTATCTAGCAGTAAGGCTGATGTCAGAGGTAGATCTTGCGGCAACTTGTCAAAATCTACCTGCCAATGACGTTCCCATGTCTTTTCTGAACATTTACCCTGGCTTCCTTCATCTAACCAGTAGGGCTTTAATGCTTCAATCCACTCCTTAGCCGTTCTTTCTGCCTTCGCTGGTTTTCCAGACCATACCTCCCAGTCGAAGGAGTCGCTCTCCACCGCATTCCAGAGCTTCTTGGCCAGCTTAGTGGTTCTTTTAATTCCTTCAGCGTTAGCGGGCAGCCCAGCGGGCTTAGGGGTGTACTCCTGGCGGTGAGGCTTGACTTTGCCCGTACCGAGCTTGGGAGGTAGGACAGCTCTGAGGTACAGCCAATTCCCTCGCTGAAGAATGGTGACTCGGATGCCTGCTACCCTCAGCTTGTCGTTCTCTCGCTTGATGTGACAATCCAGTTCGCTCATTCACCACCTCTTCACCATAGGTTGGTGAAGAGGTGGTGAATGAGCGGTAGTAAATTTGTCCTCGCCAGTACGCGCAATATAGGCAAAAGCTTGGAAACAAAAGCTTTTGCGGTACGGGGCTAGCGGGATTCGAACCCACGACCTGCCGCTTAGGAGGCGGTTGTTCAATCTAGTTATAGCAGGGATTTCAGCGGGTGAGCGACGCCGCTACCCCAGTTTTACCCCAACTTTAGAATGTCTGGAGGGTAAGGGAAAACAACGAGGCTTAACGAAAGCCAAACTGCTTTGGGGATATACCACAGGAAACTGGTCGGGCTTTTGTTCCCCCTGTGGGGATGATACGCTTGGGCATAACGTTCTCTGCAAAGCTGTGGCCATAGAGAA
>DASQNN010000275.1:0-12843 GCA_035644955.1 Nodosilinea sp.
GCATTGAAGTCATCACCATTGTCGGGGCCGAACTGGGGCGCGGGCGCGGCGGCGGCCACTGCATGACCTGCCCCATCATCCGCGACGCCGTGGATTTTTAGCCGCAGCCCACCGCACCTCCCCCGACAACAAGCAAGACCCTATTCGGGTTAAAAACCTGGTCAAAGAAGCCACCGATCGCCTCTCCGAAGAGTTCTCCACCCGCGAGCTAGAGCCGCTGCTCAAAAACCTCGAAGAGCTGGTGGAAGACATCGACTATGACCATGCCCTCGACGGGCTAGCCCTGTTTGTCGCCGACGATTTTGCCAAGAAATTCTACCTACCCTTTACCGTGCCCAAGCGGGTGATTATTGATCAGAGCTTCGCCACCCGTGACCTGGTCTACGGCCTGCACCGGGCCCAGCGCTACTGGGTAATTTTGCTCAGCCAAAACGCTAGCCGCCTGCTAGCGGGCGTCGGCGAAACCCTCGTAGAGATCAACAACAAGGACTTCCCGCTGCAAATGGACGGCCCTGGGGCCACCACCGCCCCTCCTGGTGATGTCGACTCGGCCTACGTGGACGATCGCCATCGGCGCTTCTTTCAGTCGGTCGATCGCGCCTTTACCGCCTACGCCGCCGACGACACCCTGCCGATCATCGTGGGCGGGGTAGTTCGCCAGATCTCCTTCTTTCAAGAGGTGTCGCAGTACACATCGCAGATTGCGGGCACCATCACCGGCAACTTTGACAGCGCCACCGAGGCTGAGCTGATGCCCCAGGTGTGGCCGATTGTGCAGGAGGTGCGCGCCCAGAAGCGCGCCGACGCCCTGACCGCCCTCGACACCGCCATGAGCGAGAAAAAAGTGGCCTCTACCCTAGAGGAAATCTGGCAGCTCGCCCACGAAGGGCGCGGCCAACTGCTGCTGGTCGAAAACGGCTACCGCATTCCTGCCACGGTGGATGACAAAGGTGGCCTTCAAGTTGTCGATGAAAAAGGCGGCACCGACGTGATGGATGACGCGATCGACGAACTCATTGAAGCCGTGCTAGCCATGGGGGGTGAAGTCATGCTGATGGACGACGATGCCCTTGCGGACTACGACCGCATTGCCCTCACCCTGCGCTACTAGTAAACCATCAGGCTTAAACTTTCCGAGCCGCTGTGGGTTAGGTGGAACGGAGTGAAGCCCAACAGCATCAAGCCGCTGTTAAATTCCGCAGTTGATTCGCCCAACCCACAGTCTGAACTTAAAACTCAAAACCCAACCGACAAAACTTAGAGACTCACTCCTTTCTCTGCCTTGGCGGCGGTGCTACGTGACCTATTGGGCACCACTAACCCGCTGGCGACATACGACCGGCGGTGTTGGGCCTGGGCATTGATGAAAATACCGGCATTGTGGTGACCGGCGATGAGTTCGAGGTGGTAGGTGAGGGGTGCATCACCGTAGTGGACGAAACCACGGCCACCCACAACAACCTGGAGGGGGTGCTAAAGGACGAACCCATTGCCCTGTGGGGAGTGAACCTGCATATTTTGCCCCACGGCTATCGGTTTAATCTCAAAACCCATAGGCCGCTGGTTTGAGGCGATCGCCAGATGATAGAGACGTATGGTGCCAGGTAGCCTCTCCTGGGGAGTAGGGAACGGCCTGGCTGAGGTCAGTAGGGGGTAGCCTAGCAGCCGAAAGGTATGGCCAATAGGCATAGCATAACTACCCTACTCGTCTGTGATACTTGAGTTCTGTAACGACAGACACTTTAAGGAGTCATCACTGTGGGTACCGAACAAGAACAACAACTGGGCTCGCTCGTCATTATTGGCGGTGCAGAAGACAAAGAAGGCGACTGCCTTGTGCTGCGGGAATTTCTTCGCGCTGCCGGGGGTGTCAATGCCCACATTGCTGTCATGACCGCCGCCACCAGCCTGCCCGACGAAGTTGGGGACGACTATATCCGCGTGTTTGAGCGGCTTGGAGCTGGGTCAGTAGAAGTCGTGCACACCGAGTGCCGGGAAGACGCTGAGCGGGAAGACGGCATTCGCAAGGTCTCCGAAGCCACCGGCATTTTCTTCACTGGGGGCGACCAGTCACGGATTGTTGACTATATCAAAGACACACCCTTGGGCAAGGCCATTCGTGAGCGCCGTGCCGCCGGGGCGGTGATTGGCGGCACCAGCGCTGGGGCCGCCATGATGCCCGACGAGATGATTGTGGGCGGAGCCTCGGTGTCAAACCCCAGTGTTGACGCAGTGGAAATGGGGCCGGGCATGGGCTTTTTGCCGGGCATTGTGGTCGACCAGCACTTTGCCCAACGGGGTCGCCTGGGTCGTCTGCTGGCGGCCCTGGTGCTGCAACCGGCAGTGCTGGGCCTGGGTATTGATGAAAACACCGGCATCATCGTGACCGGGGACGAGTTTACCGTAGTCGGCCAGGGGACCGTCACCGTGGTGGATGAAACCAGCGCCACCCACAATAACCTGGATGGTTTACTCAACGATGAACCCATTGCTCTGTGCGGGGTCAAGCTGCATATTTTGCCCCAGGGCTACCGTTTTAACCTCAAGACCCATACGCCGATTGTGTAGTCGTTAGGCAATGAGTCATTAGGCCCAGCCCTTAGACCTACCGCGTACCCCCTGCCCTAGACGCTATAGCCAAAGCCCCTCTAGTTGCGACATTGCCCCTAAGAACGTTTAAGCGTTTTTAGGGGCTTTTAATGTCCCTAAAAACGGGAGGGACTGGCCAACGTTAGGGTGGGCTGGCGGCAGTAGCGCTAAGCGCACCCGGAATAGGTTGTCACCGATGCAGGAACGGGTCCCTCACTCCTGGTACCCTAGGATCTCCTACGGGTCGTTGAAGGTGGTCTGCTCACTCTAGGCATTTCCCCCTTTCTCTATCTGCTCTGTTGCATTTTTAATGGTGCTAGCCCGCTGCTGTCGCTGGTCTGCGGCATGGTGTAAATCCCACAATCGCTAACCACTAATGACCACTCTCATCAATTCAAGTTCCATCCCCAATCTCAAAAAGACCGTTTACACCGGCGACATCCTCCAGGGGGTGCCGGTGATTAGCCATCTGGGGGTTGGTGATCTGGCTCCGGGGCAGTGCCATCGCTTCTTTTTTGAGGGGGTGCAGATGGGCACGGGCCAGCACTGGTACGTGCCGGTGGTGGTGGCTAAGGGCGCTGGCGGAGCCTCTCCAGAGGAGAATCGCCCCGGCCCCTGCGTGGGCCTAGTGGCGGGCATCCACGGTGACGAGGTGAGCGGCATTGATGCGGCCCAGCGGATCTTGGCCCAGCTCGACCCACGGGCGATGGCGGGCAGCGTGGTGGCGGTGCTGGGGGTGTCGCGCCCGGCCGTGGAATACACGCGATCGCACTGGCTGACTGCCCAGGGCGGCGGCTCCCAGGTGGATATGAACCGGGTGTGGCCCGGCGACGAAGCCGGGGCCAATGCCGCCACCCGCCATGCCGGCCTGCTGTGGAATCGGCTGATTATCAACAATGTTGACCTTGTGATCGACTACCACACCGTCACCACCGGCAACGACTTTACCCTGTTTCTGTTTGCCGATCTGCGGCAGCCTACGGTGCGGCAGATGGCCGAGCTGTTTCCGGTCGAGCAGGTTCAAAACGACCCCGGCTTGAGCGGCACCTTAGAAACGGCTCTGGTAACGGCAGGCATTCCGGCCCTGACGGTGGAAATTGGCGGCCCCCGTCGGTTTGATCGGGACAAAATTGCTCTGGCGGTGGAGGGTAGCCTCAACGTGCTCAAGCACTACGGCTTGGTCGATGGCCCCTTGGGGCGCACCGGGGCCGAGGTGGGCACCGTGGTGGGCGACGCCCTAGAAACCATTCGCGCTACCTCGGGCGGCTTTTTAGAACTGCTGGTGGATCTGCGCGATCGCGTCATTCCCGGCCAGCCCGTAGCCCTTCAGCGCAATGCCTTTGGCGATGTGGTGGCCGAGTACCGGGCCAGCGTCACCGGCGAAGTCGCCGTGGTGGCCAGCGACGCCCTCTGCGAACCCGGCTCCAGGGTGATGCAGATTCTCTACAACCGGGGTGGGACAGCTGCCCTGAGCTGAGGGTGGCGCTACGGGATTGGGATATGGGGCTACCCTAAAACTGACGGCGCGAAAAGATCAAGATCGCCACCGCCAGCAGCAGCGCCGTATAGAGAACGCCGTAGAGAGCGTGGCCCCAGAGGGCAGCCGCCGTGGGCAGCAGTTCCATGCCGTAGGCGGCGGCATTGCGCAGATTGAGGCGCTCTAGGTCGGGCAGCACCAGGTATAGGGTATTGGTCAGGCGTTGCACCGCTGGGTTGTCGCTGAGTTCGCCAAAGGCCACCAGGTCTTGGCTGAGGTGGCCCATCAGGTAGACCGCAAAGGTCATCAGGGTGGCCAGCAGCGAGCTTGTAAACACCCCAAACACAATGGCCACCGCCACCAGCAGGGCCGCCTCCAGGGTCATGAAAACCAGGGCCAGCACCGTGCTGGCAAAGGAAAAAGGAACGCCGCTTGCCCCCAGCACCAGCATGAAAATTAGCCCCAGGGCGGCGATTAGCACCGCCAGCACCGCCGTTAGGCCCAGGTGCTTGCCAACAATAAACTCGGCCCGGCTGACGGGCTTGGCAATCAGCACCAGCACCGTGCGCTTTTCAATCTCTTTGTTGATCAGTCCGGTGCCGACAAACACGGCCACAATCACGCTCAGTAGGTGAATACTCGCCAAGCCCAGATCGATCAAAATTTTGTTTTCGGCTCCGGCGGCAATGTCGGGCAGCAGCACGCGGGCAATCACTATCAGCAGGGCGAACAGGGCCACCAGATACAAAATGCGATCGCGAATTACCTCTAAAAACACCGTGCGGGCAATTACCCCCAGCCGAGATAGCACCATTGGTCTCAACTCCCCTATAAACCTCACACCTAGCCCCTGGCTTGTTCTCCCCTAGGGTGCCCAGCCTGGCGCGGCGTTTCTAGGTTACAGGTAAGGCTGGACCACCGGGTTGTGCTGTAGCCGGGCGGAGCGTTTTCTGGCACCAGGCCACCTTGGCCAATGGGCATCAGCAGACAGGTTTTTTCCAGGTAATAGCCGCTCTGGCTGGCGGCAGGCCCCAACCAAATAGCCCACAATTGGAGGGTGTAGCCCTCGCCGTTGGTCAGCGGCTGAAAGTCAAGCTGCCAGAGCGAATCTTCCATCGACGGGGCGCGGCCCATCTGACTGCGCACCCGCTGCTGCAGGGTCTGGCGCTGGCCTTCGAGGTTGAGCAGCCAGCGCTCTACCGAGGGCCAGGGTTTGTTGTCAATTTGCTCCCGCAGCAGATCTTCGGCAATGGTCAGGTGGGTTACCCCAGCGGGTAGGGCAATGGCCTGACTGGGCAGACGATAGACAAAAGCGCTGTTTTCAACGCTGTCGGCTACTAGGCTAGGGTAGTCGCGCACCCAGGTTTGAATGCGAAAGTAAAACTGAAACCAGCTGCTAAACAGCAGGCTGAGGCAAAACAGCAGGGCCAGCTGCTGACGCACCACGGGCGGCGGATTTTTGAGGTTGAAATCCCAGCTTACCAGGCGGGGCAGCGCCATTACGGCAAAGGACACCAGGGGCCAGGCCACCAGGGCAGGCTGTAGCCACCGCCCCCCCCAGGAGCCAAACAAAAACATACAGAGAATGGCCCCCGACACCCAGGGGGCAATGGGTATGCCAAAGGGCCTGACTTTGTTGGCCTCCAGCGCCCAGCCCACCCCGATCGCCAGGCAGATCCAGCTAATTGTAGCCAGCAGCCCTACGGTAAAGGCGGTGGTTTCGAGCAGGCGCGCCAGCAGCGACATCAGCCATGAAAACAAGCTGATGTAGATGACGGTCTGCCAGGCAAAGTAGCGCGGCGGCCGCAGCAGATTGCCCAGCTCGACGAGCGTTTGGCGCAGAAAACTGAACAGCCCTCTTACCATCTCACCCCCACGATCTGGTTAACCAGCAGCAACAGCAACAAAATGGCGGTAAAGCTGACGGCGTTAGCCTCTAGCACCGCCAGCGCCCGAGGCGACGACCGGCCGCCCTGCTGGCCTTCTACCTGGGCGCGTCGGGCCCGCTCATAGCGCTGGCTGCGGTTGTCTTCGATCACGTCGGCGGTGGTTTCTTGGGGCAGCTGCCCCAGCAGCTGCAACAGCCAGGTTAGCCCCTGTAGCTTGATCCAGTAGGTGATAAAAAAGGCCGCGATCGCCACCACCACCACCACCACCGGCAGCGCATCGCGCCAGCTGTTGTCGTAAAACCGGTTAAACAACACGTAGCTAATAATCTGGCTGCGCAGCGCCAGGGGCAGCACCGCCTCGATGGCCAAAAACGCCACCCAGCCCAGGCTGGTGGCCAGCAGGTTGACGGTGGCCGCGTACTGCATACTGGTGCGGTAGCCCAGCCGCAGCTGTTGACGCAGCACCATGGCTTCTAGCACGATGGCGACCATCAGCAGCAGGCTCTGAAAGGCGATCGCCCGCAGCGGCATAATGCCAAGTTCTGACAGTAAATCGTTAAGGGGCATGGAGCGCTGGGGGTGGGTGGCAAACGCCAGTTCCTGACACGGCCGTTCCTGACACAGATTCTCTGGGTCACTATCTATTGCACTATCAAGGGTATAACCTCGGCCCCGCTTTCGCTAAGATCTTGTAGCAGCCCCATCTAAACTACGCAATACGCAACACCCATGGTCAGAACCGGCATTGGCATTCGCACCGCTCAGCAGGGCAACGAGCGGCTCACGGGGCAAATCCACGTCTACGACGGTGAAGGCAAGGGCAAGTCCCAGGTCGCCCTGGGGGTGGTGTTGCGCTCCATCGGTTTGGGCATTCAAAATTTTTTAGAGAGTCGGGTGCTGCTGCTGCGGTTTCTCAAGGGGCCGGGCCGCACCTACGACGAAGACGCCGCCATTGAAGCCCTCCAGCGCGGCTTTCCCCACCTGATCGACCAGGTGCGCACCGGACGGGCCGAGTTTTTTGGGCCCGAGGAAATCACCAAATTCGACAAGCAGGAGGCCCAGCGGGGCTGGGATGTGGCCAAGGGAGCGATCGCCTCGGGGCTCTACTCGGTAGTCGTGCTCGACGAAATCAACCCGGTGCTCGACCTGGGCCTGCTCGATGTCAATGAGGTGGCCAAAACCCTGCTCAATAAACCCGACCACCTGGAAATCATCGCCACCGGGCGCGGTGCCCCCCAGCCGCTGCTCGATGTCGCCAACCTGCACTCTGAGATGAAGCCCCAGCCTAAGCCCGAGGGCATCGAGGGCATTGAGGGCATTGAGATCTACACTGGCTCCGGCAAGGGCAAATCGACCAGTGCCCTGGGCAAGGCCCTCCAGGCGATTGGCCGCGGCATCAGCCAAGATTTTTCCCACCGGGTGCTGATTATTCAGTGGCTGAAGGGGGGCAACGGCTACACCGAGGATGCAGCGATCGCCGCCCTGCGCAAGATCTACCCCAACCTGGTCGACCACCAGCGCTGCGGCCGCGATGCAATCGTGTGGCGAGGGCAGCAGCAGGAAATTGACTACGTCGAAGCCGAGCGCGGCTGGGAAATTGCCAGGACGGCGATCGCCTCGGGCCTCTATAAAACCATTATTCTCGACGAGCTAAACCCCACCGTAGACCTGGAGCTGCTACCCGAGGAACCGATCGTGCAGGCGCTGCTGCGTAAGCCGCGCGGCACCGAAGTAATTATCACCGGACGCTGCAAAAACCGCCCCGCCTACTTTGAGCTGGCCAGCACCCACTCAGAAGTGTTCAACCACAAGCACTACGCCGAAAAAGGCATTGACCTCAAGCGCGGCGTTGACTTTTAGATGCCGGTATTTATCTGCAATCGTTCAACTCACAACCTAGGTAGAACCCAAATACAGATGGATTGTCCCTACTAAGGCTTCGAAACAAAGCGTTTTGTTTCCATCCCTAGAAGGACAAAAATGGCCTCGGCAGACACAAATTAGGCTTCAGAAAACAGGCCCCAGCAAATAGGCACAAACTGAGCCATAAAAATTCAATCACTAGACAAACGCCATGATGCACACGGAACCAGCCATTGCAACGGATGTAGTACTGGTGGGGGGTGGCCACACCCATGCCCTGGTGCTGCGGCGGTGGGGCATGGCTCCCCTGCCGGGGGTGCGGCTGACGCTGGTGACCAACCTGGTCGATACGCCCTACTCGGGGATGCTGCCCAGCTACGTTGCTGGCCGCTACAGCTTCGACGAAGCCCACATTGACCTGCGGCCCCTGGCCCGCTTTGCCCAGTGCCGCCTGGTGGTCGATCGCGCTGTCGGCCTCGACCTGGCCCAGCAGCGGTTGCTGTGCGCCAACCATCCACCTATCGCCTACGATGTGCTGTCGATCGACACAGGCAGCACCCCGGCGACGGTGACCGTACCCGGAGCCGCAGACTATGCCATTCCAGCCAAGCCCGTACCCGAGCTGCTGCACCAGTGGCAGCAGCTCGTCGAGAGCGTTGAAGCGCATCCTCAACGGCCTCTGACCCTGGCCGTAGTGGGCGGTGGCGTGGGCGGTGTGGAGCTCACCCTTGCCCTGCACGAGCGACTGGTGGGGCTGCTGAGCAAGCTGGGTGCATCGTCCGCCGGCCTCACCCTGCACCTGTTTCACCGGGGCAACGAACTGGCCGCCGAGCGCAACCGCTGGACACGCCGCCGTCTGGAACGGGTGCTGCGATCGCGTGGCATTCACGTTCACCTCAGTGAAACCGTGACCGAAATCTCCCTGGACGACGCCACGGGCCAGCGCCTGGTAAGGGGATCGTCGGGAATGACTGTAAAGTGCGATCGCGTCTTTTGGGTCACCAGCGCCGCCGCCCCCGACTGGCTCCAAGCGTCTGGCCTTTCCCTCACCGACAAGGGCTTTATCCAGGTGGGCGATACCCTGCAAACCCTCTCCCACCCCAACGTGTTTGCCGCTGGCGATGTGGCCACCATGGTGAACCACCCCCGCCCCAAAGCCGGGGTATTTGCCGTGCGTCAGGGGCCACCCCTGACCGACAATCTGCGCCGCTTTGTGCAGGGCCAGCCACTCAAGCCCTTTCGCCCCCAGCGTCAGTTTCTCAGCCTGATCGAAACCGGCGACGGCAATGCGATCGCCGATCGCGGCCCTATTTCAGTCGAGTCGCCCCTGGCCCACCGTTGGAAAGACCACATCGATCGCAAATTCATGGCCCGTTTTAGTAACCTTCCCGCAGGGCCAATGCCCCCCCCTCACCCTCTCACCCCCTCACCCCCCTCGCCCCAGTGCGCAGGCTGTGGCTCTAAGGTAGGCAGCAACGCCCTGTCTGAAGCCCTGCGCCGGGTGCGGCAAGATTTCCCCGAACTACCGAATGAGGCGGTGCTGGTTGGCCTAGAGGCTCCCGACGATGCCGCTGTAGTCACCGTTCCGCCGGGTCAAGTGATGGTGCAGACTGTCGATTACTTCACCGCCCTAGTCGATGACCCGTTCGTTTTTGCCCAGATCTGCCTCAAGCACTGCCTGGGGGATCTCTACGCTATGGGTGCCGAACCCCACACGGTGCTGGCCCTGGTGCAGGTGCCCTACGCCACCCCGGCCAAACAGGCTGACATGCTCTACCAAATCTTGGCTGGCACCTACAAAGGTCTACTGGCCGCTAATACGCCCCTGGTGGGTGGCCACACCATTGTTGGCCCTCAACTGGCCCTGGGCTTTGCCTGCAACGGCATCGCTAGCCCCGACGCCCTGCTGCGCAAAGGGGGAATGCAGCCCGGTGATGCCCTGATTCTCACTCAGCCCCTGGGCACGGGTACGCTATTCGCCGCCGAGATGCAGGGTAAAGCCTAGGGTAGGTGGATCGAGGCGGCGATCGCTCACATGCTCACCCCCAACCGGGCCGCCGCCGATATCTTTCGCGCCCACGGGGCCACCGCCTGCACCGATGTCACTGGCTTTGGCCTGGCCGGGCACCTGCTCGAAATGCTCCGCGCCTCTGGCGTTACCGCTGCCCTGCTCCTCAATGCTCTGCCAGTGCTGTCTGGTGCGAGCGAAACGCTGAAGGCGGGGCTTTTCAGCAGTCTTCACCCCCAAAACCTCCAGGCTGCGGATTTTGTCGATCAAACCTGGATCAACCACCCACTCTATCCCCTGCTGTTCGATCCCCAAACCGCCGGGGGGCTCTTAGCAGCTGTACCAAAGGCTGCTGCCAGCAGCTGCCTAGCCGAACTACATCGACAGGGCTACACAACTGCTGCGGTGGTGGGTCGCGTGACAGCTGCCGCCGATACTGCCCATGCCATAGTGCTGAGCACTGAGAAGGAGTGATTTAGGGTGAAGCGACACTGCCTAAGCGGTCGTAGACAATCCCGCTTCGGAAGAGTGTCTGAAAATCTCGAGTTGACCTAGACCGCTGCCGCTTTATAGGCCGCCCAGCCGCCGTGGGCCGAAATATCCGGCCAGCCGTGCTCATCAATGAGTTCTTTGGGGTAGAGAAAGGCGATCGCCGTGCCGCCATCCGCCAGCTTTACCTCATGGGGATACATGTGCGGCGGCTCGTTGTCTTTCAGGTAGGCGTACTGCTCTGGAGTCATCACGTATAGCTCCCCCGGAATCGCAATGCCATCGGCCTCAACCTCATAAATACCGGGGTGCCAGCCATCTTTCACCGCGTGCAAACGGTAGATCGGCGCTGTTTTGGTCGCCCCGGCAAACTCTGCCTCCTGCAGGTTTTGGTTGTCGGGCTGGCCGCGCAGGGCCGAGCCACAAATAAAGACCGTAATGTTTTCGGGAGTGTCAGTCATGGCGAGTGTTCCAGTGCCAGGGATAGCGTGAAAAGGTTCTCACAAAACACCTTAGAGGATCACGCTGCCCCCGACACACTTTTTTGTATACAGTCGACCGGGCCAGGGCTACACCATGCGACCGTTGGGTTCTAGCAGAGCCAGGATAAGCGTAGACGACTCAATAACCAATAGCGTTTCATCGCCCCGGCGGGCTAGCTTGGCAGCAATGTCGAGCACCTTAGCCGCGTCGGTATCTTGCTTAAAAAAGCTGTAGTAGCGGCTGTTGTAGGTCAGCGCCATCAGGGGTTTAGTAACATCGGGCACCTGAAGCCGACAGGTTTGGTAGGCGCTTTCGTCGGCCACCATGAGGCAGGCCCGAGGCCCAAACACTGGCCGAATTCCGTAGCTCGGCTGGCGGGGCGGGGGGGCATAGCGCGCACCGGGTTCGTGGGCCCACACCGCATAGCCCCGCTGAGTCCGGGTAACCGCCGCCGAGTGGTCACGCTTGCCCAAACGCATGACAACGTCTAGGGCCTTATGGGCCTCGGGCACGATTTTGAGAAAGCTATAGAACTGGTTGTCGACGTAGATAGCCGACAGCCGTTGGTCGCCATCGGGCACCCGAATATGACAAGGGGTATACAGGTCGCGGTCAAACAGCAGAATGCAGGCCATGGCCCGAGTAGGCACAGCCGCCAGAGAAGTAAGGGAATCGAGGCGGGGGGAAACGCTCATAGGGCAGGAGAAATTGCAGTGGATGGGGCCGTTACCAGAGACGAAACCTTGGTAACACAGTGGGTTTCCTCAATAGCATGGGGGATGGTCAATGGTTTCCCAATGTTGAAATAACGGAGGTTTTGCTGCCCTGGAAAACTAAGACCGGGGAAAATACGGAGGCCTTTAGCAGATTGCAACAAAATGCAACACAAAAGGGGCTTCTGTGGGGTCGACGGTTCCCCGGCCAAGCCAAAACCACTGCCGTTGATAAACCAGACAGGGATAGGGTTTGGCAATTCCTGATATGGTGAAGAACTGAACCCTTGCCCCTTTCGAGTACGTTGCCCACGCCATGACGGCCACAGTAGATTCCCCAATTCCAGTTGTCTTTCCCCTGGCGGCGGTCGTCGAGCAGGGGGCGATCAAAATGGCCCTGCTGCTAGCGGCGGTAGACCCCAACCTGGGCGGCGTGGTCATTGCCGGACGGCGCGGCACCGCTAAGTCAGTGATGGCTCGAGCGCTGCACCAGCTCTTGCCTCCCATCGAAGTGGTAGACGGCTCCTGCTGCAACGCCGACCCCGCTAACCCCCAGCTGTGGGACGACCAAACCCGCGATCGCCTGGGTGACTCGGGCGATCGCGCTGACCTACCCACCCGCGTGGTGCCGGCTCCCTTTGTGCAAATTCCCCTGGGCGTCACCGAAGACCGCCTGCTGGGCTCGGTCGATGTAGCCCGCTCGATTCAGGCTGGGGAGAGTGTATTTCAGCCAGGGCTGCTGGCCGAGTCCAACCGAGGCGTCCTCTACATTGACGACATCAACCTGCTCGACGACCAGGTGGCCAACCTGCTGCTGGCCGCCCTCACCGCCCGCCGCAACCAGATCGAGCGGGAGGGGTTGAGCTTTCAGCACCCCTGCGAGCCTTTGCTGATTGCCACCTACAACCCCGAGGCGGGACCGCTGCGTCAGCACCTGCTCGATCGCATTGCCATTGCCCTCTCCGCCGACGGAGCCCTGACCCTCGGCGATCGGGTGACGGCCGTGGAGCAATCGACCCAGTTTGCCAACGACCCCCAGGCGATGATCGCCGCCTACGCCGACGAAATCGACGCCCTCAGAACCCAGATCATTCTGGCGCGGGAATGGCTTAAGGATGTCACCATCAGCCGGGAGCAAATTCAGTACCTGGTGACCGAGGCCCTGCGCGGGGGCATTCAGGGCCACCGGGCCGAGCTGTTTGCGGTGCGGGTGGCCAAGGCCCACGCCGCCCTGGAGGGCCGGGCCGAGGTCAACGCCGACGATCTGCGGGTGGCGGTGGAGCTGGTGATTGTGCCCCGCTCCCTGCTGCCCCAGGAGATGCCCGAAGAGCC
>DASQNN010000276.1:0-15662 GCA_035644955.1 Nodosilinea sp.
GAGAACCTGCAACGGTTCATCTCCAACGAGCAGGAGAAATATTCCCCCCACTTCCACGACACCGGCACCGACCCCAAGCGCTGGAGCGACTACTTTCAGAAAATGTGGGACAACCTCACCTGGCTGATCCCCGAAAAGCGCCGGGAACTGCGATCGGCGGTGTACCTGATGGTAGAAGACCGCTTCCGGGGGCCAAAGTTCACCCGCCAGTTCTTAGAAGTGCTGATCGAAGTCTTTGCCGACTTCCGCAGCAAGTTTGACCAGGAGCGCCAGAAATACTGGCTGCCAAGGGAGCGATCGGCCCAAAATGCCCTACAAACCCTGCTGAAGCAGATCGACGATCACGCTAAGCAGATGATGATGCTCAACCGCAAGAAAGTCATCGAAGACGACTTTCAAGGCATCATGCAGGCGCTGGAGCAGATCTACGTCTCTAAAGTCGAGGTCAAGGCCCGCACCCTGGGGGTGATGCTGCTCGACGGTCTGCGGGAAGAAATTGATCAACTCCTGGTCGATCTGACCGCCTTTGAAACCGTGCTGGGCAACGTCCAGGCCGAGCTAAAAGACAAAGAGCGCGTCTACACCCGGGAGACCGGCGGCCTGACGGTGAACGGCATTTTGCTCTACGACGAAAAAGAGATCAACATCGCCTACACCAAAACCGTTGCCGACCAGGAAGAAACCCTCTGCCAAACCCTCTCCCAGCAGGTGCTGGCAGAACTCAACCTGCGCCTGTTTGACCTCTACCCCTTCGATGCCCTCAAAACCAAAGACCTCTACGAGCGCCTGCTAGGTCAGGCCATGGAAGTGTTTCGCCGCCGCAGTCAGCTCGACATTTCCACCGCCCGCAAATTCCTCGAACAGTACCCCACCGTCGAGATGCAGGAGGCCCAGATCAAAACCACCTTCGAGAAATCGGAGGCCTTTTTGCGCCTCAGCCAGGAGCAAAAAAAACTCGGCTGGGACGACAAGCTAGAGAAGTACCAAAAACTGGTGGGCATCCAGGGGGGTAGCAAGCCCACCGACCCAGCGGTGAGCAACCTGCTGCCGATGATTCGCAAAACCAGCACCGTCACCGACAAAGAAATTCGCCCCCTCAACGACCCCTACCACATCTACTTTGTGCAGGAGACGGGGGCCTTTCCCCTGCGGCTGATTGAGGGCATGGAGCGGATGCGATCGCTCTACCGTGCCGTTAGCCAAGCCGACCACAACCCCCTGCACACCCATCGCGACTACCGCCAGTTTGGCGATGTCATGCCCGAAACCTCTAGCGAGCGCCAGGCCCGCTACAACCTGATGCTGGCCAATGCCCTGGGCCTGGTGCGCCGCGAAGACAACCGCGTCACCGGCTTTGCCGAGGTCAAATTCACCTACCGCGACAAGCTCACCGGCTTTGACAAAACCGAAGTCATGGGGGCCACCTGGCAGGAGGCCGAGGACTTTTTGCTCACCGACCAAAACCGCCGCCTGGCGGAAACCCTGGACAACGGCATTCGCGCCATCGGCGAACAGGCCGCCACTAAGCCCCAAAAGCAGGCCCTCTACGCCCAGGTGATGACCTACCTGCAACAGCAGGAGCAGACAATTCCGGGCGGCACCGACAGCGACGAGTACAAGCGCATCCAGGCGGCGATCGCTGACTTCGTCACCACCCACCGACTGTTCATCCCCTCGGATACTCCGACTGCCGGATCCGTCGCGTCTACCAGTACCTCTAGCCCAGCGGCAACCCCCAGGTTCACCACCCCCGCCGCTGCCGATGCTGAGAATCTGGCCAAATACGGCAAGCTGGTGGAAAGCTGCTACCGCCGCGGCACACCGTCCGCCACCGAGCTAGACCTGCTGGAGAAATTCCGCGTCAAGTACGGGGTTTCGGTGGCGGATGCCAATGCGATCGCCGCCCAATTCCTGCCCCAAAACACCATCGAGCAGGCCGCTGCCGAGTATGCCCTCATGTTCCGCGCCTTTCTCGACAACGACGGCGAGATTGACCTGGAAGAGCAGGCCCAACTGCTGGAACTCCAAGAAGAACTCAGCCTCACCAACGAGCAGGTGGCCACCATCGAAGACAACGTC
Organism: Nodosilinea sp.; assembly: GCA_035644955.1. Classification (GTDB taxonomy): domain Bacteria; phylum Cyanobacteriota; class Cyanobacteriia; order Phormidesmidales; family Phormidesmidaceae; genus Nodosilinea. Next base: position 2,080 of record DASQNN010000276.1, read on the forward strand.
CGCGCCGAAATGAACCGTCTCTAGAACCTTCTTCCATTAAACCTATGGCCACCACCGCTGACGATGTTTGGCGCTTGCTAGGCGAACTCACCGAAGCCCAAAAAGAAACCGAACGCCAACTACAGGAAACGAAACAGCTCTTGCAGGAGGAAACCACCACAACGCGTCAACTGCTGAGGCAGCAAAACCAGCAGTTCGACGAACAAATGGGCAAGCTGGGAAATCGGCTCGGTGAGTTTGTGGAATGGCAGGTGCGTCCTGCTGCGGTGCGGCTGTTTCAAAGCCGAGGTATTGATGTCCACGAATTGTATCCTGAGGCTTCGGCGCGTCGTGGAGGGGAAGCCATTGAAATTGATCTGCTGGTGGTCAACACCACCGCTGCGGTGCTGGTCGAGGTAAAAAGTAAGCTTACCCAGGCTGATGTAGACGAACATCTGGAGCGGCTGAGCAAGTTCAAACGCCTGATGCCTCGATATAGCGATGTGCAAGCCATGGGGGCTGTGGCTGGCATGATTGTGCCCGACGAGGTAGCCCGCTATGCCTATCGCCAGGGGCTGTTTGTGCTAGCCCAGTCTGGCGACAGCGTGGTGATTCTCAACGATGCCAAGTTCACGCCCCACCACTGGTAACCCCCACCCATCCACCCCTTACCCATCCACCCCTTTGCCATGACCGACAGCTTCAACCACGTCACCTGCCCCAAATGCGGCTACGAAGAAAATTCCACCACGGCCCAGAAATGTGAAATTTGTGGTCAAACGCTCAAAAAGAATAAATCGTCCATCGCCCCCATCATCATTGGAATCGCGGCATTACTCTTTTTGGCAGCGCTGGGCTTTACGGGCTACAACGCCTTCTTCCGCAACCGGGGTGCCCAGCCCACCACCCCGGCCACAGCGCCAACGGCCCCCCTCGATCCCACGGCCGATCCCACCGCTGATTCGGGCACGACCTCTACCGCCGCTACCCCGACTACGACCCCAGGCCAACCCGCTGATGTGTCAAATGCTCTCAGCTGGGGCGATCGCATCCTCTTTACCGATGCCCCCAATGCCGACAAGCAAAGCGGGGCCGCTGCCTATGCCGCAGGCGACTACGCCACCGCTGCCGCCCGGTTTGAGGCCGCCCGCCAGGCCCTCCGCAACGATCCCGAAACGCTGATTTATTTGAACAATGCTCGACTGGGGGCTACACCGGCACTGGGCATTGCCGCTGTGGTGCCCATTAGCGACACCCCCAACACCGCCCGCGAGCTGCTGCGGGGGGTGGCCCAAGCCCAGGATGAGGCGATCAAGGCTGGCACCCCCGTGAAAGTGCTGATCGGCGACGATCGCAACGATGCGGGCCAGGCCGCCGCGATCGCCGATGCCCTTGTTCAAGATCCCGACGTTATCGGCGTCATCGGCCACGGTACCAGCACCACCACCCTGGCTGCCGCCCCCATCTACCAGCAGGGGCAGCTGCCGGTGATTGCCCCCACCAGCACCACCACAGAGCTGGCTACCCTGCCCAGGGAGGGCGGCAACTTTGTTTTTCGGGTAATTCCCAGCGACCAGTTCACCGGCACCACCCTGGCCCGCCACATGCTGTCTCTGGGCAAGACCAGACCCATAGTGTTTTACAACTCCCAGAGTTCTTACAGCAAATCACTACAAGAAGCCCTGGCGACCACCCTGGGGTTAGAGGGGGGCCAGGTAGCCAAGCTGGTAGATCTCTCCCAGGGCAACCCCGCCACCGAACTTCAGGGCAGCGATGCCGATGCCGTGGTGCTGCTGCCCGACTCGGCCACCTTTGACGCGGCGATCGCCGTGGCCCAGGCCAACCAGGGCCAGCTGCCGGTGCTGGCCGGAGATGCCTTCTACCGCATTGATGCGCTCCAAAAGGGTGGCGCGAGCCTCACAGGCACCATTGTCACTGTGCCCTGGCACCCGCTCAAATCGGCTCCGCCCTTTGCCCAGACCGCCTCTGGCCTCTGGGGCGGCGATGTCAACTGGCGTACCGCCCTCAGCTACGACGCCTTTCAGACGTTGAGTTCGGCCCGCACGGTGGGCAACGTTACCCCCGCCCAGGGGCAGCAGGGACGAGCGACGATTGGCCAAGCGCTGGCAGGGCAGGGGTTCTCTGCCAATGGATCCACGGGGGCGATTAGCTTTTTGCCGTCGGGCGATCGCAACACCACCGTGCTGCTGGTCGAGGTTAAACCCGGCACCCGCTCAGGCACTGGGTTTGATTTTGTGCCGTTGCCCTAGTCCTTGACCAAGCTGATTGTGACAAGCTCTAACGGTCTAGGAGGGTGTACGGTTTCAGGCTCACGGCAGGCCTGAAACCGTACACCTTCAAACTGAACTCCACCAACCTGTCACCCTCGGTTGGGCAGACTACTAACCTGTTGGTCCACTGGCCGAGCCCAGCAGATCTAGCCGAGTTGGGTCTAACCAGTACAGGTAGGCCAGCCCAAGCAAACCCAGCAGGGTTGCCCCTAATAGCCACAGGGGCCAGCGGCAGGGTGCCTCGGGTGGTCGGCTCATCAAAACGCTCTTTGGGTCAATAGGGGTGTTCTAGCGCAGGAGCGGGTTAGGGCAGCGGGAGGTCAGCAATTCCAGTGTCCCTCTACCTTTTGACAACTTTACCCTGACCCAGAGGCGTCCAAAGAAATATTCTTTGCCTAAGGGAAGGGTTGGGGTTGTTACAATTTTTAAGGGCTTTTCTGTAGAGATGTGCCCTAACGCTGAACTACGGGGATAAAACAGAAACAATGGCGGTTAACTGTGCAGTAGATTGTAAAGACGGCTGTGTACTGGGGAACGACTGTCCCAACCTGAAGTACACGGCTGAAGCCTCAAAGTTTATTACTGACACCCCCCTCGATGAAATGCTCGAAATGGCCGACGAGGCGGTGCGCCGCAAAATGATGGAGCGAGCCTCGCAGCCGCCCAAGTGGGTGCTGCCAGAAGATTAGAGGGTTTTGGTCAGCAGCTTTGCGATGCTCCTCCGGAGCGGCTACGCCAACGCCGATAATGGCTACCAGGTAGGCCTGTGCTATCGTGTGACAAGCAAGTTGTTAGTAGCATTACCGGCTTGGCATCGTCCTTAGTTGAGTACATCTCCTTATAACTTTCTACTTTTTCTCTCTCTACTTGGAGATGTGTCCATGTCGATTTACGTAGGCAACCTGGCCTTTAGCGCCACCCAAGACCAGCTCACCGAGGTCTTTGCCGAATATGGTGCCGTTAGCCGGGTGAGCATGCCCACCGATCGCGAAACCGGTCGGCCTCGTGGCTTTGCCTTTGTAGAAATGGAAAGAGAAGCCGACGAAGACGCTGCTATTGCAGCTCTCGACGGGGCAGAATGGATGGGCCGCGACCTTAAGGTCAACAAGGCTCGTCCCCGTGAATCGCGTGGCGGTGGCGGCAGCGGTGGCGGCGGTGGCTGGAATAGCCGTCGCTAGATTCCCTGCCTTGGTCAGGTTTTTTGCGGCCACCCACTGAAGTATCGAGCCTAAAAGCATCGAGTCTTAGCTAGCTGGGTATCGCAAGGGCGATATCCAGCTGTTTTAGTCTGACGCCGTCGGCAAAATGTTTAAGCTAGCGTTAGTGAAGTTTCTCAGGAGTAATTAATGGCCCAGGTTGTATTGGGAGAAGACGAAAATATTGAATCGGCCCTGCGGCGCTTTAAGCGCAAGGTTGCGCGGGCCGGGATTTTTTCAGATATGCGAAAAAATCGCCACTTTGAAACCCCTATCGAAAAGCGTAAGCGCAAAACCATTGCCCGCCAAAAGCAGCGGCGCTGGGGTTCAAAGCGCTAATCAGAGAGCCGTCTTGGCTGCCGAAGCCAACGGCTCATCTAAACGTTATTTAAAATTGCTCGCATAAGGAGACCAGCTCATGCTCCCTGAGTCAGCACAGCAGGTTTCAAAGCTGCGCGCAGAGTTCTATCGATCGTTTGCCGATGCTCTCGCTACCCCGGTTAACATATCGAGGGAAAAGTCCTACGCCAGTACCCTTCCCCGGGTGACTTGGACAGACGAGCAGAATCGATTGAACTACCTGTGCATGTATGCCTATTCTGCCCCCGACGTGCTTCTGCCCGATCGCCCGCTGGTGCTTCGCGTTGGGGTCAACTTGGGGGCCGAGCTCTCTACCGGCTCTAGCCCTGGCCGCGGCAGCCGTCGCTATAACTGGACTTGCCAGTTCTATCTCACCCTGTTGTCTCCAGAACTGCCCGCTGCCCTACCCTGGGTGATCAAAGCCCTGGGCCAGCCCTACGGCCTCGATTTAGGGGCCATGCCAGAGCTGCCCTACACCCTTGAGAGCAAGGCCGTAGCCGGGCAAGTCGACTCCCTTTGGACCCCCTCGGCCCTCCGGCAGATGAAGCAGCCCACCATGGCGGCGGTTAGCTCTGGGATAGAAGAGATCGCGTACTTTTAGGTGTGCCGTAACCAGTAGGGGGTCAATAGCCCTCCTACACCCTGGTTTGGGGCTGGCCTGTAGCCATCGCCTCAACCAGGATGTAGCCGAAACGCCAGGCAGAATTTCTTAACCATTCTGGCGATGGCCAGCAACCACGTCCTGCACCCCGGTCAGCAGTTGCTCTAGGTGGGACTGCTGGTGAGTGGCCATCAGGGTAATGCGCAGGCGGCTGGTGGGTACCGTGGGCGGCCGCACCGCCGCCACCCACAGTCCTGCCCGCTGTAGCCGCTCGCCAGCCGCCGCGATCGCCGCCGCCGTTGCCCCCTCCAGGCAAATAATCGGTGACTCAGAGGGCAGCCGCCGTAGCGCAAGGGATGGTGCTTCAGCCTGGGCTAAGACGCCATCCAGCTGCTCCATAACAAACGCTACGTTGCTCCAAAGCGCGGCACGGCGCTGGGGTTCTTGCCGCACAATCTGCACCGCTGTCAGGGCCGCCGCCGTGTCGGCGGGGGAGAGGCCGGTGGTATAGATCCAACCCGGGGCGCGGTTGCGCAGAAAGTCTATCAGCGCCTCAGACCCGGCGACGTAGCCTCCCAGGCTCCCCAGGGCCTTGCTGAGGGTGCCAACGGTTACCAGGGGACGTCCGGCACAGCCCAGGTGCTCTACAACACCAGACCCTCGCGCCCCAAATACCCCCGTCCCGTGGGCCTCATCCACCAGCACCATGGCGTTGTAGGCGTCGGCCAGAGCTAGAATCGTCGGCAGCGGACAGAGGTCCCCATCCATGCTGAACACACTGTCGGTGGCGATCAGGCAGCGGCGGTGGCGATCGCGATGCTGCTCTAGCAACTCCCCCAGGTGGGCCATGTCGCCGTGGCGGTAGTCCATTGCCGTCGCCCCGCTGACTTTGCCCCCCGATCGCAAACTGGAGTGGTTATACTCGTCGCCCAAGATCAAATCTGGGGTGCCGACCAGGGCGGCGATCGCCCCCATGTTCGCCAGATAGCCCGAGCTAAAGACGATTGCATCGTCGGTGCCCTTAAGAGTGGCGATCGCCCGTTCTAGCTCCCGGTGCAGCTCTCGATGGCCACTGAGCAGACGCGAGCCCGTGCTGCCGGTGCCGTAGGTGCCAATGGCTGCGATCGCGGCTGCGGCCAGCCTGGGGTCGCTGGCCAACCCCAGGTAGTCATTGCTGGCAAAGTTTACTAGGGTCTGCCCCTGCCGCTGAATGACTGCTCCAGCCAGGCCGTCAATGGGCCGCACCGCGCGATAGCGGTGGGCACGGTGCAGCGCCGCTAAAGCGTTGTCTAGCCAGGCATAGGGATCTGAACCCTCAGACAGAACGGCACCGGGCTGAATTGTCATGGCGTCATCCTCTGCTGCGACAGCGCCGTTGTGCGCTGGTGGCGACGACGCTGCCAAAGTTTAGGAATTACTCGCATACGGCGTTTAAAGGTGCTCCACTCCTCTGCACTCAACGCGATCTGCTGCCAGGTGGGGCGGGCTAGCAACTGCTCAGACCAGCGCCTTAGCTCAGGATAACTGACCAGCGAAACCCCCAAATCGGGCATTTTATGGATGATGGTGCCCGCCACAATCTCCGCTAGGGTCAGCTGATCGCCAGCAAAATACCGCGAGTCTGCCAACAAATCTTCCAGAAAACCCAGCGTCGTTCTCGCCCGGAGCTGAGCATACTCTATCTCCGCAGATGGCTGGCCAGACCGTTCATCTGCCATCAGCAGCTTAAATACCGCCGGCAATAGTTCGTTGAATGTTACCAGCTGCACCATGCGAACGTTGGCCAACGCCCTGGGCTCGGTGGGCAGCAACGCAGGCTCGGGATAGCGGGCTTCTAGGTAATCTAAAATTGCCAGCGACTCAATCACCCGAAAGTCGCCATCGGTCAGAACCGGAATGTGGCCAAAGGGATTTATGGCCAGGAAGTCGGGCTCAAACTGCTGGCCGCTTAGATCCACTGGAATCAGCTCAAAGGGCAGCTGCTTTTCTAGCAGGGCAAGCCACACCGGGCGGGCATAGACGGAAGGGCGGGCATAGTACAGCTTCAGCATGGAACGTATTTCCAACAAAAGGACAAAAAAGACCGATCGGTCTTTTTTAAGGCAAAAAAATTAGCCGGGAGTCGCTAGCTGGTGTTGAACATAGGTCGCCAGGTGGTCAAGGGCGCGTTCTAGATGGGAGGGGTCGTTGTACAGTTTGCTCAGCATGATGCCCCCCTCAAGGGTGGCAATCAAAACCGAGGCCACCGTTTCGGCGTCTGCGGTAGGTTGCAGCTCACCACGGGCAACGCCTTTATCGACAATGTGCCCGATCAGCGATCGCCAGGCATCCATAGCCAGCTGCGTCTTTTCCCGTAAGGCAGGGTGAGTATCATCGCTTTCTATGGCCGTATTCAGGAGTGGGCAGCCGCCTTTAACAGGCGGATCATCCAAAAAGTGACCATAAACGTCAAGCAAAGCCAGCAAGCGGTCTATAGCATGGCGTTTCCCGGTCAAAGCGCCCCTAAATCGCTGCTGAATGCGCTGAACCGCAAAGTCAAAAGCTTCCAAGGCCAGCTCGTCTTTACTGCGAAAGTGGTTGTAAATGCCGCCCTTTTGCAAGCCCGTGACCCGCATCAGGTCAGACATCGAGGAGCCGGCGTATCCCTGCTGGTTAAACAGGGCGGCCGCCTGCTCGATAATATGAGCCCTAGTTGCTTGAGCCTTAGACATAAAAAAGACTGATCGGTCTGAAATACAGTACCAGTAGTCTTTCAAGAGAGCAAGGGTTGGCCATGGTATGAAGACAACGGCTCCATGCTCAAACTCCTGGCCCACAATTCCCTCCGTCAAGAAGCCCAGCCCATCTCGATAGAAACGTGCGATCGCTCCAGATCCTCTACGCCCACGGTGATAACAGTGAGGCGCGGTTTCATGGGTTTGGACTAAGCAGATTGGTGCTACTCGCCTGGCAAGGCCTTTTGAGTGTCCTCTTTATCCAACTTCAGCACAATCACCCCTAACGGTGGCAGGGTCAGATCCAGCGAGAAGGGGCGGTTGTGGAACGCCCATTCCTCAGACCATTTGCCCCCCAGGTTGCCCATGTTGCTGCCGCCAAAGTCGCGGGCGTCGCTGTTAAACAACTCTTTGTAGTAGCCCGGCTCGGGCACGCCGACGCGGTAGTGGCTGTGGGGCTGGGGCGTAAAGTTGCACACCACCACCACAAAGTCGTCGCTGCCCTTATCGCGGCGAATAAAGGCCACCACGCTGTGGCGGTTGTCGCTGCAATCAATCCACTCAAAGCCCGCCTGGTCAAAGTCTTGGGTAAACAGAGCGGGTTCGCTGCGGTAAAACTCGTTGAGCTTGCCCATAAAGTGCTTGAGGTTGGCGTGGGGCTGATATTCCAGCAGGTGCCACTCCAGGTCGCCCCACACGTTCCACTCGCTCCACTGGCCAAACTCCATGCTCATGAACAGGGTCTTTTTGCCGGGGTGCATAAACATGTAGGTGTAGAGGCAGCGCAGGTTGGCAAACTTCTGCCACTCGTCGCCGGGCATTTTGCCCATCATGTTGCTCTTGCCGTGTACCACCTCGTCGTGGGACAGGGCCAGCATAAAGTTTTCGGTAAAGGCGTACCAAATGCTGAAGGTGACGTTGTTCTGGTGAAACTGCCGGAACCACGGATCCATGTTGAAGTAGTCCAACATGTCGTGCATCCAACCCATGTTCCACTTCAGGTTGAAGCCCAGGCCGCCCACGTAGGTCGGCCAGGAGACCATCGGCCAGGCCGTGGATTCTTCTGCGATCGACAGCACCCCAGGGTAGTAGGTGAACAGCACGTGGTTCACCTGGCGCAAGAAGTCTGCCGCCTCAATATGCTCACAGCCGCCGTACTCGTTGGCGACCCACTCGCCGTCTTTGCGGAAGTAGTTGAGGTAGAGCATCGAAGCCACCGCATCTACCCGAATTCCATCGATGTGGTACTTTTCGAACCAAAAGATGGCGTTGGCCACCAAAAAGTTGCGCACCTCGTTGCGGCCGTAGTTAAACACCAGGGTGCCCCACTCCTTGTGCTCGCCCTTGCGGGGATCGGCGTGCTCGTAGAGGTGGGTGCCATCAAAGAAGGCTAGACCGTGGCCGTCTTTAGGAAAGTGGCCTGGTACCCAGTCGACAATTACCCCAATGTCGTTGGCGTGGCACTGGTCAACGAAGTACATAAAGTCTTCGGGGGTACCGTAGCGAGAGGTGACGGCGTAGTAGCCGGTGACCTGGTAACCCCAAGAGCCGTCGAAGGGATGCTCGGCAACGGGCAGTAGCTCGATGTGGGTAAAGCCCAGCTCTTTGATGTAGGGAATTAGCCGTGCCGCTAGTTCGCGGTAGGTGAGAAAGCGGGCGCCGGGCTTGAGCTCGGCTACGGTGACAACGGGCTCGGGGGTGCCGTCGGGGCGCAGGGCCGGGTTGGCAGACGACTCGTGGAGCCAAGAGCCCAGGTGCAACTCATAGATCGAGACGGGCTGGTTGATCGGCTCGGTTTGGCGGCGCTTTTCCATCCAGGCACTGTCCTGCCAGCTGTAGCTGTCTAGGTCGGTGACAATGGAAGCGGTTTTGGGCCGGATCTCCTGCTGAAAGCCGTAGGGGTCAGACTTTTCGTAGATGTGGCCGTCGTCGTTTTTGATTTCATACTTGTAGTGGGCCCCGACCTCCAGCTCAGGAATAAACAGATCCCAAATGCCGTTGGAAAGCCGGCGCATCTGGTGCTTGCGACCGTCCCAGTAGTTAAAGTCGCCTAGCACCGACACGTTGCGGGCGTTGGGAGCCCACACGGCAAAATATACGCCCTCAACGCCCTCAATATTGGTGAAGTGGGCCCCTAGCTTTTCGTAGATGCGGTGGTGGTTGCCTTCGCTAAACAGGTGAATGTCGAAATCGGTAATGGTGCGGGTTTTAAATGCGTAGGGGTCGTAAATAACGTGGACATGGTCGCCGATGACGTACTTGAGCTGGTAGTTGGCCAGGTCTTGAACCTCTAGCACACACTCAAAGAAGTGAGGGTTATGGTTGGGCTCCATGGGTACCTCTTTGTGCTCCTCGGGCAGCACTACCCAGGCTTTCTCGGCCTGGGGGAGGTAGGCTCTTACGGCCCAGACAGTTTGTCCATCTTGCTGCTGCACCATGTGCGGCCCTAAGATCTCAAAGGGGTCATGGTGTTGGTTCCAGACAATCCGGTCAATCTGCTCAGCGTCAACGGTTGCAGGCATGTTATTAAAGGTCCACTGGGGGATATCTACAGTCTGTATGAATTTGCTATCTGCGGAATAGAGTAACAAAACTTAGCTATTTCCACAGGGAAAATTTTGCGGATGCGACCGAAATGGGCGGAATTAGTGGCTAAGGCAGAAATGGGAGGATTGGCTTCAGCACCCGCCTAAACCGCAATAGCTGGATAAGATCGGCAATTTCGGGATTGACGACTACCTCTACGTTGGGGTCGCGCCAGCGCTCTTGCAGCACAGCGTAGTCAGCGGCGGAGATCGGTTCACCATTGAGGGGCGATCGCGCCTCGGTGATCACCTCGGTGCGCAAAATTTCTTCGGGAATTTCTTCGGGCGGCGGCAGCGCCAGGCTAGGACTTCCTAGGGCGGCGGCCATCCCTGAACTAACCAGTAGCAGCGGCAGGCGAGGCATAGATGGGGCTGATGACGTAGATCCAGTATTACCATAGCTTGCTGGGGTACCTCTGTCCGTGTCGTGGGGCGGGTCGGCCTGTGCTAGGCTGCATGGCAAGATTGGCGTTTCACTGTTTTCCTACAGGAGGTTGCATGGGTTCTCTAAGGCTGTTTTTTGCAGAGGCGGCAGCGCCTGCGGCCCTGGCGGGTCTTTTGGTGGGTGCGGCTGTTTTACCTGCGCGAGCCGACACGGTGCTGCAGGAGGCTGGCACCATCTACCCGGCCGAGTCGACCCACACCTTTGAGGGCACCGTTGGGCAGACCATAACGATTACCTTGGAGAGTGAAGCTTTTGACCCCGTGCTGTCGCTACGCGGCCCCGATGACGCTGAAATCGCCTTTAACGACGACTTCGGCGGTACCCTAAACTCACAAATTACGATTGAACTGCCTGAAGACGGCGTCTATTCCGTGGTGGCACGGTCGTTTTCGGGCCAGGGGGGCGACTTTGACCTGGTCGTGCGCACCGCGACCGAGTTTGAAGTGACCTACGCCGAAGCCGAGGCCTTGACCCTGGCCGAAGACTACGCTGAGGCCATTGCCACCTACACCAGGGCGATCGAGATTGATCCCGAGCAGTCGTCGGCCTATCTGGGCCGTGCCCAGGCTCTGCTGGGGCAGATGTATGTCGAACAGGGCGATGCCATAGAGGGGCCCGAGGATATTCCTCTAGAGGTACGAGAGCTGGTAATTGCAGACTTTGAGCAGGCGGCTACGCTATTTGAAGCGAATGGGTCTGCCGACTGGGCCGACTCTCTGCGCGGCCAGGCAGAGGTGCTGCGCGACGCTGGCAGCTCCAACTGAGTTCAAAAAATCTTGGCAACTTTTCCGGACGGGGTCTCGTCTAAGCAGAAAAGGTGAATGGTAGATGCACCCTGAAAAGTCCCACTGGCGATCGCCAGGGGATTTTTTTTTGCCCATCACGAGAATTGAGACCGAATTTGCCTTCAATGCCCCAACGCCACAGCGGTGAATCGAGCGAATCGTTGTGGTATTTATAGCGATGGCTATACCCTGATAAACCCTAGGTGCTTCCCCATGGGACGGGACGACGGTCAAAAAAAGGGATGCGGGCCGAAGCCTACATCCCCTGTGGTGTTTTTGAATTAACCGAATGGTGCTGAACCTTAGTTACCCGACACTTTGCGGTAGGGCACAGAGGCGGCAATGTTGATGGTGCTGGTAGAGACTCGAGCGGGAGCCGCACCTGTGGCCCCAATGCTGCGAGCCATACCCAGGAACATTTGAGGGTTGCCAGCGGTAACCTTTTTCTCCTGGGGCACAAACCGCTTGACCTGGGACTGCCACACAATCTGAGGGAAGCCCAGCTGGTTGCGGTGGTAGGCGTCGTAGCGGGGGTTCTTGATGTGGATGGGACGCTCACCTTCGGGGCGACCGGGCAGCACCCGGCGCTTCTGGTAGGGCACCGTGTTGTCGCCAAAGCTGGTGAGATACTCCTCGCTGTCGAGCAGCTCATCGACTAAGCCCTGGATGCCTTTGTTGGCCACTTTGATAGACCAGGCAATTTTTTCGCGATCGTTATACACTTCGCGGCCCAAGATTTTTTGAACGCAGTGTTCAACAAACTTGTAGTTGCTGTTCTTCTCGTAGAAGCTGTTGTAGAACGTGGGTGACAGGGCCAGACCACGGATAAAGTCACGCACGGTAATTTGACCGTTGCGCAGCTGCGACTCCAGAAAAGTCTGGCGATCGCTCTTGAAAGCGTGGAAGAACATCTGCCGATAGGCTGCGTTAATCAACGCATCCATGTCGGTACTGTCGTACAGATCATCGGTGGAGAAAATTCTGGGCTGTTCGTCGCCACCGACTTCGTAGCTAGCAACACGCTGATTTTGGCTGGACGGGGAGTAGTTTAGTAACGGAAGAGACACGTTTGAATCTCCAGAATCTTAGGAAAATTTACAAACTTTAAGGATGATCATACGGGAACGACTGCCGCGAACCTGAGCAACCTGAGGAAATCAACATAGTCCTTAACATTCCACGGGTGTGGACGCTGGAGTGGTTGCTGGGCCTCAGGGATGGGTCATGCGGTGGGGATCGATCAGGCGGTCAAACTCCGCTTCAGACACGTAGCCAAGGGTCAGGGCCGCCTGCCGGAGGGTGAGGTCGTGCTCAAAGGCGTGGTGGGCAATCTGAGATGCCTTGTCGTAGCCAATAGCCGGGCTGAGGGCGGTGACCAGCATCAGCGACTGTTCCACGTACTGGTCAATTTGTTTGCGGTTGGGGGTCATGCCCGCCACCAGAAACTCGGTGAAATTGTGGCAGCTATCGGCCATCAGCCGGCTGGATTGCAGCAGGTTAAAGATCATGACCGGCTTGTAGACGTTCATGTCGAGGTAGCCGCTGGCCCCGGCAAAGGCCACCGCTGCGTCGTAGCCCATCACCTGCACCGCTACCATGGCCAGGGCCTCGCACTGGGTGGGGTTGACCTTGCCCGGCATGATAGAAGACCCCGGCTCATTCTCGGGCAGCCGGAGTTCTGCAAAGCCCGCCCTGGGGCCGCAGCTGAGCAGGCGGATGTCATTGGCAATTTTGTAGAGCGACACCGCCAGGGTCTTGAGCACGCCGCTGGCCATGACCACGGCATCGTGGGCCCCCATGACCGCAAACTTGTTGGGCGCGCTGTGGAAGGGCAGCCCGGTGATGGCGGCAATCTGCTCCGCTGCCGCTTCCGCAAAGCCGGGTCCAGCGTTGAGCCCGGTGCCCAAAGCCGTGCCGCCCAGGGCCAGTTCGTACAGCCCTGGCAGGCAGCCCTCAAGGCGCTTGAGATTGTCGTCGAGCATGCCCACGTAGCCGGAAAATTCTTGGCCCAGGGTGAGGGGCACGGCGTCTTGCATGTGGGTGCGGCCAATCTTGACGATATCGGCCCAGGCTTGGGCCTTCTCGTGGAGAGCGTCGCGCAGGTGGGTGACGGCGGGGCGCAGGCGCTGGGTGAGCGACTGCGCCGCCGCAATATGCATTGCCGTTGGAAACACGTCGTTGGATGACTGCGACATGTTGACGTGGTCGTTGGGGTGAATGGGGGTTTTGCTGCCCAGCACGCCCCCCGCTAGCTCAATGGCGCGGTTGGCAATGACTTCGTTGACGTTCATGTTGCACTGGGTGCCGCTGCCCGTCATCCACACATGCAGGGGAAAGTGGTCGTCGAGCTGGCCTAACCCGATCTCGTCTGCCGCCTGCACAATGAGCTTGGCCTTGTCTTGGGGCAGTTTGCCCAGGGCGGCGTTGGCCAGGGCGGCTGCTTTTTTGGTGATGGCGATCGCGTGCACCACCTCCAGAGGCATTTTATCTTGGCCAATGGAAAAATAGCGAATGGAGCGCTGGGTCTGGGCCCCCCAGTAGCGATCGCTCGGTACGGCGATCGCCCCCATGCTGTCGGTTTCCTGGCGGGTGTGAGGTTGTGGTTCGGCCATTGATGGGATTCCCAG
>DASQNN010000277.1:0-16565 GCA_035644955.1 Nodosilinea sp.
TTCATAAACTAACCCCCACTGCCGCAGCTTTTGGGTCAGGGCGTCGCGCTGGTTAATGAGATAAATGCTGACCAGGGTAAAGCTCACCCCCACCCACTGAAGCGAGCTGAGGGTTTCGCCCAGGAACAGGTTGCCAAACAGCAGCGCAAACACCGGCGTTAAAAAGGTGAGGGCGCTGAGGCTAGTTAGGTTGCCCTGAGCGGCTAGAAAAAAGAAAATACCGTAGGCTAAGGCGCTGCCAAACAGGGTTGAGTAAGCGATCGCGCCCCAGTCAAGCCCTGTCAGCCCCTGCCAGGGCTGCACTTCTTCCAGGGCCGACAGACCAAACAGCGGTAGACCGCCCAGCACCATGTGCCAGCCCGTGGCCACCACCGGGTCTACATGGCGGCAGACGTAGCGAATTAGAATGGTGCCCGTCGCCATCGACAGCGCCGCCAGCAGCATCAGCCATTCGCCCCCTTGCAGCAGCGTGTTGAGGGCGGTACCCCCGGTCAGCCAGGCGGTGTCGCCATGGAGCAAAGACAAAATCCACTCGTCGGGCAGGCCCAGTAGGCTAATGCCCGCAATGCCCCACAGCAAACCAATCCAGCCCAGGGCACCAATATATTCGCCAAACAGGCCCCGAGCCATCACCGCCACCGCTAGGGGCTGCGAGTCGATCATCACCGAGCCCAGGCCCGCCCCGGTGCGCTCTAGGCCCGCCGCTAAAAAGCCTTGAAACAGCGTGCCATCGACCAGGGCAAAGAGCGCTATCCACAGCCAGCCCTGGCGACTAATAGATTGGGGCCGCCGCAAAAGCAGACTGGCCAGCAGCACCACCGCCCCGGCGGGCAGCAGCCGCACACCAGCCATAAAAAACGGTGCCGTGTGGGGCATGGCCCCCTTCATCGCCACCATGGCGGTGCCCCACAAAAAGAAGGGGGCAATCAGCACAAGGGGGTTGCGGGTTGCGGCTGGGGGAGCGGGCATTGAATCCATAGAGCGAAAAAGTGCGATGGTTAAGAACCGGCCTAGAAGGCGATGGCCTTTCAAGGCCAGTCTTTGACCATCGCGGCTGCCAGGGAGATTTCTTTAAGGAATGTTAACGCAGTTCGGCCGGGGATGCCGTTTTCGGGCAGTGAAGGCAATAACGGAGTCTCAGCAAGCAAAATTGCCCCATTGCCCGACGCTACCCTGCTCTGCCCCGGCGCAGTGTGGTTTTGGCTACAATTAAAAGCTAGCTTTAGGACTGTTACGGGTCCCAGCTATCTACTGTTTGCCCCTATCCGTTTAGATTTTTTATTACCCCTATGGTCTGGCCGTTTTCGCCCCGTTTGAGCAAGTCCATTGCCCGCATTGAGGTCACTGGCGCCATTGCCGCCGCCACCCGCAAACGAGTACTCGAAGCCCTCAAAGAAATCGAGGAAAAGCGCTTCCCGGCCCTGCTGCTGCGCATCGATAGCCCCGGCGGCACCGTGGGCGACTCCCAGGAAATTTATACAGCCCTAAAACGGCTTAAAGACAAGCTCAAAATTGTAGCCAGCTTCGGCAATATTTCTGCCTCGGGCGGTGTTTATATTGCCATGGGAGCCAACCACATTGTGGCCAACCCCGGCACCATTACCGGCAGCATTGGGGTCATTTTGCGGGGCAACAACCTAGAGCGCCTGCTCGACCGGGTGGGGGTCTCGTTCAAGGTGATCAAGTCTGGCCCCTACAAAGATATTCTCGCCTTCGATCGCGAGCTTACCGACCCGGAAAAAGGCATTCTGCAAGAGCTTATTGACGTCAGCTACGGCCAGTTCGTCAGAACCGTGGCCGAAGCCCGCCGCCTCAGCGAAGACACCGTACGCACCTTTGCCGACGGCCGCATTTTTACCGGCGAACAGGCCCTACAGCTGGGCGTAGTAGACCGCCTGGGCAGTGAAGAAGAGGCCCGCCGCTGGACCGCCGAACTGGCCGGCCTTGACCCCGACAAGGCCGAGTGCATCACCTTTGATGAGAAAAAGCCCCTGCTGAAGCGGCTAGTGCCCGGCAACAGCAACCTCAGCCTCAACGCTCCTGGTCTGGCCTACCCCGGTCTCGCCGTGCCCGCCCTCAACGCCACCCTGGAGTGGCTAGAGTTTGAGCGCTCCACCAGCGGCATGCCCCTGTGGTTATATCGCCCCTAAGGGGCGTGGTTGTATCGCCCCTTAGGGGCGTGGTTATATCACCGTAAGGGGTGTAGATTGTGTCGCCCTAAAGTGCGTAGTTGTATCAACCTTTGAAGTTAGTGCAGATCGCTGGCCTGGTAGGATTAAGCGGTAAAATGCAGTCAATTCTCTGCCCCAGCCGCCCGTCGTGGTGTCCCTAGGGTTTTGAAGAATGACCTTTGGAGGTTGCAGCGTGGACTGGCGAGTGTGGGCAATTCGGGGAGCAGTGACGGTACCAGAAAATACCGAGGGGGCCATTCGGGAGGCCGTGACAGAGCTGGTGGATGCCCTGGAAGAGCGCAACCGGCTAGACCCCACCTGCATTATCAGCGCGACCTTTTCAGTCACCCGTGACCTGGATGCGGTGTTTCCCGCTGCGATCGCCCGCCAGCGCCCCCAGTGGGACAACGTTGCCCTGCTCGACGTGCAGCACATGCATGTTGAGGGCAGTCTGCCCTGCTGCATCCGCATTCTCATGCACGTGCAGCTGCCCGTGCTCCACGGCAATGTGCAGCATGTTTACCTGCGCGGTGCCCGCGATCTGCGCCCCGATTTGGTGGTGACGGGCTACAAACCACAGTAGGGGCACAGCATGCTGTGCCCCTACTGTGCTCGGCCGCAGTCAATGTTTCTTCAGGCGAATGCCCAAGAATAGGTCGTAGAGAAAGCCAAAGAAATCTTTCATTTGCAGCAGCCCAAGGGATTGAGGCGACCCCTTCTCGTCGAGCAGGGGCTGCATGACCTCGTAGGTGGGTTGATACTTGTACCAGGGCACCGAGGGCCACAGATGGTGCACTAGGTGATAGTTTTGGCCCATGATCAGCAGGTTGAGGATGGGGCTGGGGTAAACGCGAGCGTTTTTCCAGCGATCGCGGTCTTGAAACGGGCGGTGGGGCAGGTAGTCAAAAAACAGGCCCAGGGCAATGCCCACCACCAGGGCCGGCGAAAACCAGTAGTTGAAGAGATAGCCCAAAAAGTCGAACCGACAGGCCATAAACACCAGCAGCCCAACCATAGAGCGAGCCAAAAACCACTCCCCTAACTCCCAGTTGCGCCACAGGCGACGCTTAAAAAAATAGATCTCGTGGTAGAAAAAGCGGGCGGCAATCAGCCACAGGGGGCCACCCGTGGAGACAAAGTGGTCGGGATCGTTTTCGGGATCGTTGACGTGGGCGTGGTGCTGCAGGTGCACCCGCGTAAAGACTGGAAATGAGAACCCCAAAATCAGGGCGCTGCCGTGACCCAATAGAGCATTCACCACCCGGTTACGGTGGGCTGAGTTGTGGCTGGCATCGTGAATGATCGTTCCTGCCAGGTGCAGGGACACTACGTTCATTAGAAACACACACCAGCTAGCCCAATGCCAGCAAAAGTAGCCCACTGTGGACAGACCAATCAGCCCGACAGAGACTACAAACATTAGAGCATTAGGACTTAACCCACCCTCAGTTTTCAGCAACTCGGGGGGTACCGTTTTTCGAATCGTCAGGGCTTCAGTTGCCACCGACATGATGCATCGCTCCTACACCAGTGCCTTCGGTAGTATACGTTACGACGCATTGAGAATAAACTTTTGTGACGTTATATCAGGAATCAGGGTTCCCGCGAGGGGCGGTTGGTCCATGGGCGGGCTAGGAGCATCAGGCTCTGACCTACGGCCTGTCTTTACTAAAAACGCTGAAATTCTTGCTGGTTTCGGGGCCAGGCGTAAAGCCCATCGGCATTCGTGCTACTATCCCTGTGCTTTATAGCTGCCAAGCTACGGCCCTGATCAGGCCTTCTCCTTAGGTAGCGTTTTACTCTCAGTAGAGGTCGTCTATGCCCCTGCGCAACTCTGTCCGCCGCACCAAAATTGTTGCTACCATCGGCCCCGCCACCCAGGATGCCGACGTACTGCGGGCGCTGATCGAAGCCGGGGCTACCACCCTGCGGCTCAACTTTTCCCACGGCAGCCACGACGACCACCAGCGCAGCATTCGTCTGATTCGCCAAATTTCCTTTGAGCTCAACCAGCCGGTAGGCATTCTGCAAGACCTGCAAGGGCCAAAAATTCGCCTGGGCAAGTTTGAGCATGGGTCCATTGTGCTGGCAAAGGGTGACCCCTTTGTGCTGACCAGTGAAATCATTGTGGGCACCCAGGAGCGCGCCTGCGTTACCTACGACAAGCTGGCCCCGGAGGTGCCCGCTGGAGCCACCATTCTGCTGGACGACGGCAAGGTTGAAATGCAGGTGGAATCGGTAGACCTAAATACCCAGGAACTTCACTGTCGGGTGGTGGTGGGCGGCACCCTGTCAAACAATAAGGGGGTCAACTTTCCGGGGGTGTACCTCTCGGTCAAGGCGCTGACCGACAAAGACCGTGAAGACCTGCTGTTTGGCCTCAACCAGGGGGTCGACTGGGTGGCCCTCAGCTTTGTGCGTAACCCCCAGGATGTGCTGGAAATCAAAGAGATTATTAGCGCCGCCGGCAAGAATGTGCCGGTGATCGTCAAGATTGAAAAGCACGAGGCAATCGAGCAGATGGAGGCGATCCTGTCGCTCTCTGACGGGGTGATGGTGGCCCGGGGCGACCTGGGGGTAGAACTGCCCGCCGAAGAGGTGCCGATTCTGCAAAAGCGGCTGATTGCCATGTCTAACTCCCTAGGCATTCCGGTGATTACGGCCACCCAGATGCTCGACAGCATGGTGTCGAACCCCCGCCCCACCCGCGCTGAGGTGTCAGACATTGCCAACGCCATTCTCGACGGCACCGATGCGGTCATGCTTTCCAACGAAACCGCCGTGGGCAAGTTTCCGGTGGAGGCGGTAGCGACGATGGCCAAGGTGGCGGTGTGCACCGAGCAGGAGGGGCTGACCCTGGGCGATCGCAGTGGCAGTGGCACCGGTGCTCGCTCTATTCCCAACGCCATTAGCCAGGCGGTGGGCCGCATTGCCTCGCAGCTCAGCGCAGCGGCCATTATGACGCTGACCAAATCGGGGGCCACCGCCCGCAACGTGTCAAAATATCGTCCCGAGACCCCCATTTTGGCGGTCACCCCCCACGTGCACGTAGCCCGGCAGCTACAGCTGGTATGGGGGGTAAGGCCCCTGCTGGTGCTCGATTTGCCCTCTAGCACCCAGACCTTTCAGGCGGCCATGGGCGTGGCCCAGGAAAAGAATTTGCTCAACGACGGCGACCTGGTAGTGCTGACGGCGGGCACCCTCCAGGGCGTATCGGGCTCTACCGATTTGATCAAGGTCGACGTGGTGACGGCGGTGCTGGGGCGCGGCGTGGGCATTGGCGAAGCTTCGGTGAGCGGGCGCGCTCGGGTGGCCCACAACAGCCTGGAGGTCAACAACTTTAACGACGGCGAAATTTTGGTGGTGTCCCACACCAGTGCCGACTTTGTGGAGGTCATTCGCCGGGCAGGGGGCATTGTTACCGAAGACGACAGCCCCACCAGCCACGCCGCGGTGATTGGTCTCCGGCTGGGGGTGCCGGTGATTGTGGGGGTTAAAAATGCCACCGAAGTTATCCGCGACGGCAGCATTCTCACCCTCGATACCCGACGGGGGCTGATTTACTCAGGGGCGCTGGGGCCGGTGAAGAACGAGCCCGCCATGAGCCTGTAGCGGGTCATTGTCAACGTTCCATAACAAAAGGCTTCGGTGCCATGGCACCGAAGCCTTTTGTTATGGTGAACTGAGACGGTGGAACGCTAGAAAACTGCGCCCCAACTTAACCTACTTGTAAAGCTCGGTAGACAGGCGAAATGCCAGAATACCAGGCAGCAGAGCTACGGCCAGGGCAATGAAAATCTGAGTGTCTGAAAGGGGCATAAAAATACTCCTCAAGCTGAGTGAATAACGCTTAAGCAAAGATGCTTGGTCTAGACCGATTGTTAACTAAGATGGGAGATTCCGCGAGGCTGGCCAGCCTAACTGTTACAGAGCTTAACGGGAGGTTCCCTGGGGCTGCCTTCGGGGGTTGCCAGGTTAGCCCCAATGGACTGCTAGGCTGGAGGGCTACAGCCGCTGTTGTTTCAATTCTCTCGGTGTGCCTTAGTGATGCTTGATATGGATACAACTCAACCGGTGCGCGGTGACTTTAAGCGGCAGCTGCTGCGGGTGCAGCGCGATCTGCTGCGCATGGGAGCCCTGGTTGAGAACTCCTGCGTGCTGGCGCGGGAAGCGCTGTGCGATCGCAACCTGGATGCCGCCCAGCGCCTGCACCGCCACGACAAGCAGATCGACAAGTTCTACCGCCAGATCGAGCTGGACTGCATGCACCTGTTTACGCTGGAGTCGCCGGCGGCCGAAGACCTGCGCCGGGTCGGTGCCTTTATGCAACTGGTGCGCGACCTGGAGCGCATTGGCGACTACGCCGAAGACCTGGGCGAAGTGGCGATCAAACTCTTTCCCTACCCGATCCACCCCCTGATGGGGCGCGTACAGACCATGCTCGATCGCTGCCGGTCGATGGTGGCCATGTGTCTAATGGCCCTGTCGGACCTCGATGCCGAAAGCGGTCTGGAGATTAAGCAAAAAGACGACGCCATCGACACCGACTACGACGAACTGTACGCCCTGTTGGCCCACCAGACCAACCTGGTGGGGTCGGTCGAGCCCACGGTGCTGCTGGTGCTGGCCATTCGCTACATGGAGCGCATTGCTGACCATGCCACCAACATCGGCAAGCGGGTCGCCTACATCGTCACGGGCGAACGGGCGTGAGACAGGGTGTAGGGTCTGCGGTGTAAGCCTAGGGGTAGCCTTGAACCGTATATCCTACACCTCAACCCTCTTCATAAAACGTTGTCCGCCATTGACAAAAAGATTTGACAGCGGTCCATTTCCTGAGAAACTGTAGGAGTAGCCTGCTCCCTCTTTGCTGCGGGCCTGGACTTGGGGCTGTGGTTGCCACCCGCTGGGTTCATCTGCGGCTGTAGCGGTTACACTTGAGCGTTGGCTACGCAGGGCGTTGGCAAGGCGTTTGGCTACGCGGTCTGTTGGTTGTCTTCTCGACCACAGCCTGGAATCGAAAGCCAGGGCTTTAGGATCTCAAACCCAGCGCTAAGCCAACAAATCGAGGTCGGTTTTAGCTCCAGCATCAACCCTGACTTCGGCGCTGCCTCGTTACCACAGGTGGCGTGTTCCCCTGGCTCTAAACCGGGTTGATGCTCTAACCGAGATCAGGGCCGAGATCAGGGCAGCCAGTTATGAATAGTTTTAGGAATCAGTCGCTACATGGAACTCTCGATCGCGGCCTTACTGGCAAGCTTCGCCAAAGAAAAGACCCACACGCTCAAGGGCCTAGAGAAAAAGCTGCACTGCAACGATGACGCCAGCCAGCGCGACCTGCAAATTGCCGTCGATGCCCTGGAGCGGGTGGGGGTACTGGTCAAAGAGCGGGGCAAGTACCGCCGCAACCTGGCCGAAGACGTGATCGAAGGCAAGCTGCGCTGCTCTAGCAAAGGCTTTTGCTTTGCCATTCAAGACGAAGAGGGGGCCGACGACATCTATGTGCGCGAAAGCCAGCTGAATACGGCTTGGAACGGCGATCGCGTGCTGGTTAAGGTCACCAAGGAGGGCAGCCGCCGCCGCAGCCCCGAGGGGGAAGTGCAGCTGATTCTAGAGCGGGCCAACGCCTCAGTGCTGGCTCGGGTCAAACAAGAGGCCGACGACTACCGCGCCGTCCCCCTCGACGATCGCCTGCTGTTTGAGCTAGCCCTGGTGGCCAACGGCGCCGACCTGGCCGAAGCGGTCGATCAGCTGGCCCACGTCGAAATTGTGCGCTATCCCCTGGGTCAGCACCCGCCCCAGGGCCGAGTCGCCCAAATTTTGGGCAGCGATGCCGAGGCCGCCGCCGACATCGACATTGTCTACTGCAAGCACGACCTGCCCCGCAGCTTTTCTGAGGCGGTGCTGAACGCGGCCCAAGAGCTGCCCACCCGCGTACTCAAGGCCGACACCAAAGACCGCATCGATCTGCGGGAGACCCTCACCGTAGCCATTGACGGCCCCAACGTTCAGGTGATCGACGACGCCCTCAGCCTGGAGCGCACCGCCAAGGGGCAGTGGCGCTTGGGCATTCATATCGCCGATATTTCCCACTACGTGCCAGCCCACTCGGCCATTGACCACGAGGCCTGCAAGCGCGGCACCTCGGTGTACCTGGGCGACGAGGTGATTCCCATGCTGCCGCCGCCCCTGTCGGGGCCGCTGGGGTCGCTGCTGGAGGGCAAAGACCGGCTGGCCATTTCGGTGCTGGTCACCCTCGACGACACGGGCATGGTGCTGGAGTACGAAGTGCAGCCCACCATTGTTGCCGTCGACCACCAGATTTCGTACCAGGAAGCCCAGGCGGTGCTGGAGCGCGACAACTCCGACCTGCTGGAAAGCCTGGGCATTAAACCCAAGACCCTCAAAACCCTAGAGCCCGTCTACGACCTGATGGAAAACCTGCTCTACCTGAGCCAGGCCATCAAGCGCCAGCGGCTCCAGCGGGGTTCCTTTGAGCTCAACCTGCCCGAGTACGATTTTCCCGCCGATGCGGGGGAAACTCTGGCCCACTACCGATCGCCCAAGTTTCAGTACGACGACGAGGGGCTGCTGGGGGTGATGGTGACCGCCACCAGTCTGCCTTCCCGCCAGATTGTTACCGAGTGCATGCTGCTGGCCAACCAGCTGATTGCCCAGCAGCTCAAGGCCCTGGGAGTGCCCGCCATCTACCGGCTGCACCGCGCCCCCGACGCCAGCGACGTGCAGGAGCTGGTCAAGCTGGCCGAAAACATGGAAATCCAGCTCACCCTCGACGAGGAGGCCGCCCCCCAGCCCAAAGACTACCAGCGGTTTGTGGATCAGTTTGCCGACTCCGGGGCCGAAAAAATTCTCACCTACCTGCTGCTAGAGACCATTCAGCCCGCCTTTTACAGCACCCACGCCGACCTGCACTTCGGGCTGGCCCTCACCGAGGGCTACACCCACTTCACCTCACCCTCCCGGCGCTACGCCGATCTGCTGGTGCACCGCATTCTCCACGCCGTGTTTGAGTCGGGCCGCGATCGCCGCTCCACCCGCTCCAAAGACCCGGCCAACCTGCGCCACAGCTCCTGCCACGGCCAGGTCAACTGGAACGTGCTGCCCCCGGAAATTCAGCACGAGCTAGAGGACGATCTACCCCGCATCGCCATTCACCTGACCGAGCGCGAGCGCCTGGCCCAGGAGGCCGAATCAGACCTGGAGGGGCTGAAGAAAGCGGAGTTTATGCGATCGCACACCGGTGAGGTCTTCCACGGCCTCATCACCGGCGTGCAGTCCTACGGCTTCTTTGTCGAGATCGAAGAGCTGCTGGTGGAGGGCCTGGTCCACGTCAGCTCCCTCAAAGACGACTGGTACGAGTACCGCGCCCGCCAGCAAAAGCTCGTCGGCCGCAAGAACCGCCAGCAGTACCGCCTCGGCGACAAAGTTGACGTGCAGGTCAAGAGCGTTGACTACTACCGCCAGCAGATCGACCTGGTCGCTGTCGGCGGCGGCAGCCAGGCCCCCGAAGACGAAGACAACAACTACAGCGAAGACGACAACGGGGATCGGATCAACGGCGATGACAACGAGGAGCCCATTAACGGCGATGACGGCGGGCGGGATGAGAGTGAGTAGAGGGTGGATGGGTTAGGGGTGGATGAGTGGATGGGTGGATGAGTCAGGGGGGAATAGGTTAGGGGTGGATGAGTGAGGGGATAGGGCGATGAATTAGCTCCAAGTCCCCTGGCTCGTTAGGATAAAGAGGGCAAAAGCGTTAGAAGCGACCAAACAGAGCGACAGCCCCTTAATTCACCCATTTACCCATCCACCCATCCACCCTCCTACCCATCCACCCAAATGCCCTCCACCGACTCACCCGCCTTCACCCGTCCCCTAATCGTGGGCGTCACCGGGGCATCGGGGCTGATCTACGCCGTGCGCACCCTTAAGCATGTGCTGAACGCCGATGGTGTTGTGGATTTGGTGGCGTCTAAAGCCTCGCAGATGGTGTGGCAGGCCGAGTCGGGCATTCACATGCCCCTCGACCCCGATCGCCAAGAGCAGTTTTGGCGCGACCAGGCGGGGGTGCCCATGGCGGGCAAGCTGCGCTGCCACTCCTGGGGTGACGTCGGGGCCACCATTGCCAGCGGGTCCTACCGGGCGGCGGGCATGGTGGTAATCCCCTGCAGCATGAGCACCGTGGGTCGACTGGCGGCGGGGCTCAGCTCTGATTTGCTGGAGCGAGCTGCCGATGTGCAGCTGAAGGAAGGTCGCAAGCTGGTGGTGGTGCCGCGCGAGACACCCTTTAGCCTGATTCACCTGCGCAACCTGACCACTCTGGCCGAAGCCGGCGCGCGGATTGTGCCGGCTATTCCCGCCTGGTACCACCAGCCTCAAACCATTGATGACCTGGTCGATTTTGTGGTGGCTCGCGCCCTTGACCAGCTAGAGATTGACTGTGTACCCCTCAACCGCTGGCAGGGGCATTTGCCCCACGATTAACGCCACCCTCGCGAGTCACGATAGGATGGGCAAGATGGCGTTGTAGGGCTTGCGATGGCTACCGTACGTCTGATAGTGGTGGTGCTGGTGCTGGGGTTAGTGGTGCTGCTGGGGGTGCAAAACCTGGCTCCAGCGCTGCCGCTGGTTTTCTTGGGCGGCAATACCCAGGCCTTGCCCCTGGGGGTTTGGCTGGTGGGAGCGGTGCTGCTGGGCGCGCTAACGACCCTGGGGCTAACGGCATTGATGGGTCCTTTAGGCGGCGGGGGTGGGCGATCGCAGGCCTACAAGTATCGGCCCCAGTCGTTCTATGAGCCAACCGGTGCGCCGGGGTCTGGTGCTGGCTCTACGGCCGGTCAGGGAAGGCCACCCTACACCAACCCAGCCTCACGGGCTGCTGGCTCAGGGCGCGCGCCATCCTCCCCTTCTAGCCCTGGCGGCGCAGCCGACGACGACCCCAGCTGGCGAGCCTGGACAAACCTGACCTCCCCCGCCCAGTGGAACGACTGGGAATCCCTCAGCCGGGCCACCAATTCAGAGAATGCACCCACGGCCCCGGCGGCCTCAAGCCTTGTTGACGGCGTGACCACCTGGTTCAGCAGCAGCAAACAGCGGGCCAAGCAGCAGCAGCGGGTCAACGAGTCGCTGCGAGAGCTAGACGACTGGGACGACCTCGGCAATCGCCCCTACACCGTCCCCGGGGCCAGCCCTGTACAAGACAGCCTCGACGACATCAGCCAGGGCTGGGGGCCCGATCAGGCCCCCGGTTCTAGCCGCGACTTTGAATCCGCCCAGGCCCCCCGGCGGGTCTACCGAGATGGGTCTCTGTACTCCTACAGCTATCGCGAAGACGATGACTCACCGGCCCCTCGCGGTCAGGTTGACAATATCTACGCCCCGCCCGACGATGCTATTTACCGCAGCGACCCCGACCCCAGGTATGCTGGCGCTGATTACCCAATGGGCGCTGGGTCGGCCACCCCTGAGACGGCCTACGGTAGCCCTGAAGATTCTGACTTTGATGATGATGACACTCCCCTGAGCGCCCCGGCCATAGCCGAAGATGGCGTCGTCGATGCCGACTACCGGGTTATTGTGCCCCCCTACAGCGCCGCCGAAACCGCCGCCACCACCGAAACCTGGGTCGATCGCAGTGAATCTGCCCCAGACCGCCCACGCGGTGATGACTGGGACGACACCGACGACGCCCTGACACCCTAAAGCCTGCTACCTTCTTCATCTCCCTCACCGCCCTCACCTTCCTCACCCCTAACCTTCCTCACCTTCCTCACTCCCCTACTCCCTCACCCCCTACTCCCTCACCTTCCTTACCCCCCTACTCCCCCACCCCTCCCCTCCATGACCCTGACCGATCGCCTCAGCGGCATTAACCTCTACCTCATCGGCATGATGGGCGCTGGCAAAAGCAGCACCGGTGCAGTGCTGGCCCAAACCTTGGGCTACCAATTTTTTGACACCGATGGGGTGATTGAGGCGGCGGCCAGGCAGCCCATCGCCGACATTTTTGCGACCCAGGGCGAGGCGGCCTTTCGGCAGCTCGAAACCGATGTTCTGGCCGAACTTTCGACCTACCGTCGGCTGGTGATTGCCACCGGGGGCGGCATTGTTACCCAGCAGCACAACTGGAGCTACCTGCACCACGGCATTGTGGTGTGGCTAGATGCCCCGCCAGCGGTGCTAGAGGCAAGGTTGACGGGGGACACCGGCCGGCCGCTGTTGCAGGGGCAAGACTGGCAGACGAAGCTGACCACGCTGCTGGCCGAGCGACAAGCCCTCTACGCCCAGGCCGATGTGCGGGTGACGGTAGGCGCTGGGGAGACGGTTGAGGCGATCGCCGCCCGCACCCTGACCCTCGTTGACGAAAGAATTCGGTCTCAGGCCGATTCTGCCGTGCTCAATTGATACACTACTGGCAACTTAATCCCTGCTATCCCCTACGCCCTATGGTTCAGTCTTCTCCTTCCCAAGCCGGCAGCGTCAACGAGGCCGAGGCCTCACGGGTTCGCATTCTCAGCGAGGCCTTGCCCTACATCCAGCAGTTTCGGGGCCGCACGGTAGTGGTCAAGTACGGCGGCGCGGCCATGAAGGATGGCAGCCTCAAGGCCGACGTGATCCGGGACATCGTGTTTATGGCCTGCGTGGGTATTCGCCCGGTGGTGGTGCACGGCGGCGGTCCCGAGATCAACATCTGGCTGGGCAAGCTGGGCATTGAGCCGCAGTTTAAAGACGGGCTGCGGGTGACCGATGCCCCCACCATGGACGTGGTGGAGATGGTGCTGGTGGGCCGGGTAAATAAGGAACTGGTGGGACTGATCAACCAGGCCGGGGGCAAGGCCGTGGGCCTCTGCGGTGTTGACGGCAACCTGATTACCGCTCGGCCCCAGGGAGCTGAGGGGGTCGGCTTTGTGGGGGAAGTCAGCGGTATCGACTCAGGCATTCTGAAGTCGCTGGTGGAGGCGGGCTACATTCCGATTGTGTCGAGCGTGGCCAGCGACGAGACCGGCCAGGCCTACAACATCAACGCCGACACGGTGGCCGGAGAAATTGCCGCCGCCCTGGGGGCCGAAAAGCTGATTTTGCTGACCGACACCAAGGGCATTTTGGAAGACTACACAGACCCCTCGACCCTGCTACCCAAGCTGGATATTCAGCAGGCCCGCCAGCTGATCGAGAC
Source organism: Nodosilinea sp. (assembly GCA_035644955.1). Classification (GTDB taxonomy): domain Bacteria; phylum Cyanobacteriota; class Cyanobacteriia; order Phormidesmidales; family Phormidesmidaceae; genus Nodosilinea. The sequence continues at coordinate 13,369 of DASQNN010000277.1, forward strand.
CGGCGCTGTCTCCGGCGGCATGATTCCCAAGGTGAACTGCTGCGTGCGATCGCTGGCTCAAGGCGTTGGCGCCGCCCACATTCTCGATGGCCGCGTGCCCCACGCCCTGCTGCTAGAGATTTTCAGCGATCTGGGCATTGGCTCGATGATTGTGGCCTCAGAATTTAAGGGCTAAGGCCGCCATTGCCCTGCTTCCACCAGGGGTTTGCGTAGGGGCAAACGGCGTTTGCCCTGCCCCTTAGGTAACTTAGGTAAGCAGACCCTGACCACACCTAAGAATCGGAGGGCCAGTTAAAACCACGGGTGCGCAAAATGTGCCGCCCCCGCTGACGCGCCAGTTTTTGCAGGTCGATGCTGCGATCGGTTTCGTCAACAATTTCGCCCGTCAGCACCTCCAGCACGTCTTCAAGGGTCACCACCCCCGACACGCCGCCGTACTCATCGACCACCACGGCCAGGTGCTCGCGGGCGGTTTGAAAGTCTTGCAGCAGCTTGTCGGCCCGTTCGGCCTCGGCCACAAAGCGTACCGGGCGGGCCACCTGGCTCAGCAGCTGGTGCCCCTGGCCGCGAATCAGGGCGGTGAGTAGCTCGTTTTTGAGCACTAGCCCCACAATGCGGTCAATGTCGGTGTCGCTGACCAGAATGCGGCTGTGCTGAGAATTGAGAATTTGAGCCTCGGCTTCGGCAATGGTCAGGTGGCCGGGCAGGTGGGTGACGGCTACCCGCGGGGTCATAATATCCACCGACTTCATATCGTTGAGGCGAAACACCCGGCGAATCATTTCGGCTTCGTCGGCCTCGATGATGCCCTCCTGGTGGCCAATGGTTGCCAACAGCTTAATTTCGGCCTCGTCGGTGCTGGGGCGAACGCCATGGGCCGTCAGCGGGGCGGTAATGTGCTCCAGCAGCAGCACCACGGGGGTAAACAGCCAGGTAATCCCCTGCACCGGCATCGCCAGGGCCAGGGCGACAGGAATGGCGTAGCGTTCTCCCAAAATTTTTGGAAAGATTTCGCCAAACAAAATCACGAGCAGGGTCAGTATGCCCGTAAATATCCCCAGCAGAGCGTCGTTAAAGACCTTAGCGGCGATGCCCCCAATCAGCACGCTGCCCACGATATTAAACAGGTTGTTGAGAATAACAATGGTGGCAATGGGGCGGTTTACTTTCTGGCGAATGGCTAGAAGGGCGAGGGCGGCAGGTTGTTTGGTCTCAGCCAGCTGCCGAGCCTTTAGCACTGGCACCGAGAGCAGGGAGGCCTCGCTGCCTGAGCACAGGGCTGAGCCTAGGAGCATGATCAAAATCGCGATCGCAAGATTCAGCATGGGAGGGTTGGGGGCGAACGAAATCGCTAGGGAGGACGCTGTTATGATTCATCTACTATGATCCATTAACGAGATTAATCACCATCTCGTTGCGCCCGGTTCACTGGGGCCTTAGAAGCGTGCTTCGGGTCAGAGCTGAGCTGGGTCGATACGAGTCAACTGCGCCCTGGTCGTCCGCCTGATAGCATCCTAATGAGCGATACCATCCTCGACGTTAAGCACCTTACAGTTCATTTTGAAATCGATAACCAGCGCATTCAGGCTGTTGACAACATTTCGTTTCAGGTGGGGCGGGGACAAACCCTGGGTATTGTCGGCGAGTCGGGCTCGGGCAAGTCGGTGACCTCGCTGGCGGTGATGGGGCTGGTGCCCAACCCGCCGGGCAAGGTGGTCAACGGCGAAATTTGGTTTAACGATGGCACAGGAAACCCTATTGACCTCTGCACCCTAAGCGAAACCCAGCTCCAACGCTACCGGGGCGGCCAGGTATCGATGATTTTTCAGGAGCCGATGAGCTCGCTGAATCCGGTCTATACCGTTGGCTTTCAAATGGTGGAGGCGATTCGCCAGCACCAGGCTATTTCTAAAGAAGAGGCTCGCCTGCAGGCGATCGCGCGGCTGCAGGAGGTCAAACTGCTGCCCACCGAGGCCGAGCTAATGGCTACGGTCAAAGCCGAAAAGCCCCGTCTCGACGATCAATTGTTTGAAGAGGCGCTCAAAGAAGAGGTCGATCGCCGTCAGCAGGCCATTCTCGATCGCTACCCCCACGAGCTGTCGGGGGGCCAAATTCAGCGGGTGATGATCGCCATGGCGATCTCCTGCAACCCCGCCCTGCTGATTGCCGACGAGCCTACCACCGCCCTCGATGTCACAGTGCAGGCCACCATTCTCGACCTGCTGCGCGAATTGCGCGATCGCCGGGGCATGTCGCTAATTTTCATCACCCACGACCTGGGCATCATCGCCGAGATCGCCGACCAGGTGGCGGTCATGTACCAGGGCAAAATTGTTGAAGCTGGGCCGGTGTGGGATATTTTTGCCCATCCCCAGCACCCCTACACCAAGGGACTGTTGGCCTGTCGACCCCAGCCCAACCAGCGGCTGCGCTTGCTGCCCACCGTGACCGACTTTATGGCCGTTGAGCTCGGCAACACAGAAATTAACGCCGTCGCGGCCAACGGTGGCCAGCCCCTGACCGGCCCGGTTCCCGTCATTCGCGAACGGGTGCTCGATGCCGAGGCCCAGGCCCGCTTTGCCCCCGTTACCGAAGCCGAGCTGACGGCCCGGGCAGCGACCCTAGCCGCCAACGGCCCCCTGCTCGCGGTCGAAAAGTTGCAGGTGGGCTACCCGGTGCGAGGGGTGTTTGGCAAAACCCGCCGTCACGTAATGGCGGTGCAGGATGTGTCGTTTCAAATTCAAAAGGGCGAAACCTTTGGCCTGGTGGGCGAGTCGGGCTGCGGCAAAACCACCCTGGGCCGCGCCCTGCTGCGGCTGGTGCCAGCCATGGGCGGCAAGATCTGGTTTGAGGGGCGCGACGTGCTGGGGCTAGGCTCCTCGCAGCTGCGGCTGCTGCGGCGAGATATGCAGATTGTGTTTCAAGACCCCTACAGCTCCCTCGACCCGCGCATGAGCATTGGGGCAGCGATCGCCGAACCGCTCAAAATTCACGGCGTGACCAAAAGCAAACGCAACCAGCGAGAGCGGGTGGCCTACCTGCTCGATCGCGTCGGGCTGCCCGCCAACTGCATGGGCCGCTACCCCCACGAGTTTTCGGGCGGGCAGCGCCAGCGGGTATGCATTGCTCGCGCCCTGGCCCTCAACCCCAAGTTCATCATCTGCGATGAGTCGGTGTCGGCGCTGGATGTGTCGGTG
>DASQNN010000278.1:0-6709 GCA_035644955.1 Nodosilinea sp.
CTGGTGCGCTGGGGTGCTCCTGAGCGGCTGTCGATGTAGTAGCTGCCCACCCGCACATGGCCCAACTCCAAAGGCTCTAGGGAATCGAGGTCGACAAACTGCTGCTGCTGGCCCTGGCTGGCTTCGGCCACCGCATACCAGCTGGTGGCTAGGGCGCTGGCGGGGTAGACAGCCCAGACCAGGGATGCTAGTAAGAAAATCGTCAGCATGGGGGCTATTCTTCTACTCACCTGCGATTGCAACCTTGCCCCCAGAGGCCAGCGGCCAAGCTTAAAAAATTGCGGGTTTTGTTTCACAGCATTAGTTCTGGCTAAATCACCTGACCCAAGCGTTTCAAAATTTGCAGAACTTTGTGGAGTTCTTGGGTGGATGTTAATGCTGAAAAAACTCTCGATACGGTATAGAGTAAATCGTCGTTTTTTTGCAGCTTCACAAAAACGGAATCGTCTCTATTAGTCATTAGCGCATAGGCGGGTTGGTCAGGGTGGGGAGCTGCGCTCAAATAGGCAAGGGTTTGAGGTAGGGCCGACCACACCGAGATCGCTGTTTTCTTAGATTCTAATACCACCACCCACAGCCGATCTTTCAACACCAAGACATCAAGCCGACCTTGTAAAATTTCTTCAGAGTCTTTTAGGGTCAGTTGAATCGATTCCTCTGCTTTCACTCTAAACGGTGGGTCATAAAATCCAGCCAGAGTTAACAATGGAGAGGCAAACAAAAGCAGCACCGTGCTTTCCAACAGATGCCCTTGCGATCGCTGATACAGATAGCGACGCCGCAAATCAGATAACCCTGCCTTTTCACTGTTGCTGAGGCTGGGTAAGCCGGTGGTCCACTCTAAGAAAAATGACTCATCTTCGGTTCGGGTCAGGTGAAAGCGCTGCTCCGCTTCTGCCAGTGTTGTGATGGCGTCTGTAATGGCAACCGACATCGTTTCTAACCCGCTACGATTCCCCCATTCTAGAAGACGGCTCTAATATTCTCATTTACGGGTTACAGCGTGGGAAAAAACAGCGATCGGTAGGCACCAATGATTGCCTCGCCCCAGAACACCGTAATCACCGCGCCGATCGCAAGAAACGGCCCAAAGGGCATAGGCTGGCGGCGGCTGATCAGCTTGAGGGCGATCGCGCCACCCCCCACCGCCGCCCCTACCACACAGGCCGCAAAGCTACTCAGCAGCACCCCCTGCCAGCCCAGCCAGGCCCCCAGCATGGCCGCCAGCTTGGCGTCGCCGCCGCCCATGGCGGTCTGCCCCAGGGCCGCCGAGGCAAACAGGGTAATGACATCAAACAACCAAATGCCTAAGACCGCGCCGAGAATGCCGCCCAAAAGCCCGTAGATCGGGGCAGGCCATGGCTCTCCTTGTAAAATCGGCAGGGCAAATTTAACCGCCAGGCCCAGCAGCAGCCCCGACCCGGTGAGCGCGTTGGGCAGCGTCAGCGTGTCGATGTCGATAAAGGTGAGGGCCACCAGCCAGCTCAGCAGAATCCAGTAGCCCACCGTGGCCCAGCCCAGCCCCAGCAGCCAGAAGGTCGCCAAAAACAGCGCCCCTGTAAAGGCTTCGATCAGCGGGTAGCGGGGCGAGATTGGGGTGCGGCAGTAGCGGCAGCGACCCCTCAGCCACAGCCAGCCCAGCACCGGCACGTTGTCGTAGGGTTTGAGCTGGGTGTGGCACTTGGGGCAGCGCGAGGGCGGATGCAGCAGCGACAGCCCCGCCGGCACCCGGTAAATCACCACGTTGAGAAAGCTGCCCACGGCGGCACCGAAGAGGAAGACGAGGGCGGAGGTGATGAGGGCGTCCATGGGTGGGGTGAGGGGGTGGATGGGTAGATGGGTAGGTGAGTGGTGAGGGGGTGAGGTTAGGGTGCCCAGATGGGAGAGCTGATTTGGGTGCGTTGGCGAAGCCTCCCTAAGCAGGAATCGCCTGGGTCAATGCCTTTGAAAAATCGCTCCTACAATCATGGGAATGTCATTTCCCCATCATTTTATGTCTCCCGAAGCCGCGCCTTTCTCCGCCGATACCCAGGCCATTCACAGCGGTCGAGGCATCGACCCCGCCACCGGAGCGCTGACCACCCCCATTCACCTCTCGACCACCTTTGAGCGCAACGGTGACGGCAGCTACCCCAAGGGCTACATCTACGGCCGCAGCGGCAACCCCAACCGCGACGCCCTCGAAACCGCCCTGACAACCCTGGAGCAAGGGGCCGAAACCGTCACCTTTGCCTCCGGCTCTGCCGCCACCTTTAGCCTGCTGCAAGCCCTCGGCCCTAACGACCACGTGATTGCGCCCCAGAGCGTTTACTTTGGCGTGCAGCAGATGTTGAGCCAAATTTTTGCCCCCTGGGGGCTGAACTACACCCTGGTGGACACCACCGATTTGGCGGCGGTGGCCGAGGCCCTGCGCCCCAACACCCGCCTGGTGCTGATCGAAACGCCGTCGAACCCGCAGCTGGCGGTAACCGACATTGGGGCGATCGCAGATCTAGCTCACCAGACCAACGCCTACCTGGCCTGCGACAACACGATCGCCTCCCCAGTGCTGCAAACGCCTTTAACCCTGGGGGCCGACTTTGCCATTCACGCCACTACCAAGTACCTGGCGGGCCACGGCGATGTGATTGGCGGCGCGGTGGTAACCCGCCAGCTCAACCCGCTGTTTAATCAGCTGCGGCTGGTGCAGACCATCGGTGGTGTAGTGCCCTCGCCCTTCGATTGCTGGCTCACCCTGCGGGGTCTGCAAACTCTTCCCCTGCGAGTGCGCGCCCAGGCCCAGGCGGCCCAGAGCATTGCCGAATGGCTGGCCCAGCACCCCGCCGTTGAACAGGTGCTCTACCCTGGGCTGCCGGGTCACCCCGGCCACGCCATTGCCCAGCAGCAAATGAGTGGCTACGGGGGTTTGCTGTCATTTTTGGTCAGGGGCGACCAGGAGACTGCCATGGGCGTTGCCGCCAAAACCCGCTTAATTGCCCGCGCCACCAGCTTTGGCAGCCCCCACAGCACCGTAGAACACCGCGCCTCGATCGAGAAAGGCACTCAAACCGCCCCCAACCTGCTGCGCCTCTCCATTGGCCTGGAGCAGGTGGACGATCTAATTGCCGACCTCGACCAGGCCCTCAAGCGCTAAACCCACCGGCCAGCAAACAGCACAATCGTTCCGCCAACAGCAGGCCAGAATTTGAAACTGGACAACGGCAAGGAGCCCTGCCCAGGGCCGAGGCTACAGTCGGTAGCATCACGCTTTTGGAGCCAGGGCTATGGTCAACCGAGTTCGGCGGCAGTTTCGTCGCTTTTTTAGGCAAGCGCGCACCGTCAACAATGAGCCCGTCAACCGGGCCAGTTTGGCGGTGATCATCTTGATTGACCTATTTATTCTCTTCAATGTGTTTAGCGGCCTCAGCGACATTAGCCGCTGGCCCCTCAGCCCCGACCAGACCTACCCCTGCCACAGCCCCTGGGCGGGCTACCGCGCCCAAACCGAGGGCGATCGCAACTACGACAGCCTGCGCACCGCCATTCGGTTTGAGGACGAGCCGGAGTTTAGCTGGGCCACCCAGTACCGCACCATGGCCGAGGGCCACCTGGGCGAAGTGTCTCCCCTGTGTCTCGACTATGCCGCCACCGCCGACGGCCTCGACACCCCCGAAAATCGCCAGATTCTCGCCAGCCTCGACCAGGTGCAAACCTCCATCACCACCCTGGAGCAGGAAAACCAGACCATTCGCAGCCAGTACGACTCGACCTTGCTAGAGCAAATTGCCGGACAGCCCCAGGAGCAGTCTATCAACCAGGTGGAAGCCGCCCAGGCCCGCGTCACCCTCGATCGCAACAACGCCAGCCTCAACCAGCTGAAGCAGCAGCAGAGCGACCTGCAAACCCAGCTCGCTCAAACCCAGGCCAGCCAGCAGTTTCTCGCCCTGCTCAACAACGACGCGCAGTTTCAGCCGCTCGATCGCCAGTTTCAGCGGGCCTCTTTTTGGTACCCCACGGTGCAGCTGCTGTTTCAGAGCCTGTTTTTGCTGCCCCTGGTGGGGTTGGCCTGGGCCGTTTACCGCTTTGCCGAGCGGCGTGGCTACGGGCTAGTGGCGTTGCAGAGCTGGCACCTGCTGGTGATTTTCTGCATTCCTCTGGTGATCAAGCTGTTTGAGGTGCTGCAGTTTGGGGCGCTGTTTGTCTGGCTGTCGCAGATCATTGTGACGCTGCTGGGAGGCCTGCTGTTTTTAATCAACTACCTCTACATTTTGCTGGTGCCGCTGATCGGCTACGGCATGATCAAGTTCTTTCAAAAGGTGGTGCTCAACCCCCGGCTGCAGGTGGCGGGGCGGGTGCAAAACCAAAAGTGCATTCGCTGCGCCAAAAAGCTGCGCCGGGGCGATGCCCACTGCCCCCACTGCGGCTACCACCAGGATGTGGCCTGCCACCACTGCCACCAGCCCACCTATAAATATTTGCCCTACTGCCGCCACTGCGGCACCGCTCAAGAGCTGGAGGTTTGAGGGCGATAAGAGCGATCGTCACTATTGCCGCCTGATTCTAAGCTTCGGGCCGGTGGCAGACAGCCTCAATATTGTGGCCATCTGGCCCAATTACAAAGGCCCCGTAGTAGTTGGGGTGGTACTGGGCGCGAATGCCGGGGGCACCGTTGTCTTGGCCGCCTGCTGCGATCGCAGCGTCGTAAAACTGCCGCACCTGGTCGCGGTTTGCGGCGGCAAAGGCGAGGTGGATAGGGCCGGGGCTTTGGCCAAAGGAGCCCAACCAAAACTGACCTTGGCCGTCTTTGCCAAGCATGGCCCAACCTTCGCCCTCGACGGCGATGCCGATGCCCAGTGGCTGAAGGGCCTGTAGGTAAAATGCTTTGCTAGCTTCAAAGTCGCTGACATAGAAGCCCACGTGGTCGAAGATCATGGCGCACCTCTACTGCGGTCGCGAGACGATCATAGCGCGAGATCTAGGGGCGATCGCAGTTGAGAAAGATGATGGTTGAGCGGGTCCGGTTTCTAGCTCAGCACGCATATTAAACAACTCTGCCAAAAGATTGATGGAGCACCCTTTTACAATCCTTAACATCAAGGAAAATCAACAAGTTAGGTCATCTCAAATTGATCTAATTTGAATTTTTGTTGGCATTTTTATGAGGAATCATGGCAAGACAAACACAGCAGCAATCGTTTCTTGACAAGGTAGTAGAGCGGAGTGGCTTACAAACGGCTAATGAAGCTGAACGGGCAACAAATATCGTGTTCCGAATCTTGCGGGACATGATGCTAAATAAAACAAGCAATCAGATTGAAGAGGAGCTGAAAGAAAGAGCACCTGAGTCTGAGCAGGACGTGGTAGATCTTTGGGAAGATCCTAACGTTATGGTTGCTTTCTTTAGTCGAATCAGCCCTGCCCAAGACCTACACATCAAGCCAAAAACCTTTATGCTGCGCCTAAGTCAAGAAGGCGCATTGCCAAGCGGGGTTTCTCCAGAGGAAGTCACAGCAGCAGTGTTCTCAGCCACGAAAGAAATCCTATCGGCAGAACGGAACCAGGCAGTGGCTGCATTACTTCCAGGCGAAATTCGCCAAATTTGGGAGCAAGCTTGAGGGCTTCTGTATAGCAAACAATACTGACCTGATCTAGCTCTCCAGTTTTATTGGTGCTGGTAAGCGATCGCGCTCACTAACGGCCCTTAACTAAAGAAGAGGGATTGCTCCTGTAGCAGCAATCCCTCTTCTTTGCGTGTTGCAATCGCTGTTTTCGATCGCCTACTGGCTGAGGCTAATGGTTCGCTGAGGGGGGAGCCATCAATTGCAAGCACCTTTTGCTTAAGCCGCCAGATCGCCTGTCGCTTTGGGGCAGCGGCGGCGCAGGGCTTTGAAGCGATCGCCCAGTTGATCGGCCACACGCTTGAGGTCGGCGGAGCGGCGGGCGGCGAAGAATGCTGCCGGGGTAACAGCGCTGATTCCAAATCACTTGTTACCCGCAAAGTCGCGAGTATTGTAAGTCTTGAACGTCTGTAGAGCCAATCCTTAGATTTGAGAGTTCTCTGATTAAAACATCCTCATACTCTAGAACTAGAGGCGGCTACCGTATCACGTCTTTCTTAATTGCCAGCGCAATCATTCTCGAGGGCGATGCAGAAATTATGAAATTAATTCAATATACTTTAGTAAAGTGAACCGTGAGATGGCATGACAACAGCCTTAATTACCGGCGCCTCTGATGGCATTGGTGCAGAATTTGCCAAACAATTAGCAGCGCGTCGAACCGATCTTGTGTTGGTGGCTCGTTCCGAGGACAAGTTACAGTCACTTGCCAATTCACTCAGTCGTCAACATCAAATCCAGGTAGATGTTATCGCTCAGGATTTGACAGTAGCAGACGCTACAGAAACGCTCTTTCAAGCTGTGCAGCAACTTGGACGAACGATCGACTTATTGGTTAACAATGTTGGAGTCGGAGATTACGGTGATTTCGCCGCAAGCGATCGCGGCCTTCAGCTTAAAATGGTGCAGCTTAATATTGCGACGACTGTAGATCTGACCCATCGCTTCTTACCTGGGATGCGGCAACGACAAACTGGAGGGGTAATCAATCTGTCTTCAGTGGCAGGGTTTCAGTCTATGCCTTATTTCTCGATCTACGCGGCAACAAAAGCATTTATTCTCAGCTTTAGCGAAGCGTTATGGGCAGAAAATCGCAGCTACGGGGTGCATGT
>DASQNN010000279.1:0-4584 GCA_035644955.1 Nodosilinea sp.
GCGCTACCCGCCCAGGCCCAATCAGACCGTCAAGTTGCAGCCCTGGTCGAGGCGCTTCGCCAAGCCGCACCCCAGACGGGGCGTGCCGATGACGGGCTCTACAGCGACTGGCAAATTATGCCCGGAAACATCCCCCGGTGGTCGAGGTTATGCATCGGTCGAGAGCTATCACCGACTGAGTTTGAGGCCAGCCCAGACGTTGCCCGGTCGGTGGTGACCTGCGTGATGCGCGATGTGCTGCGAGATGAGTATGGCGCTAGCGGCAACGACGAAATACTGGCGGTGCGTCGAGCCGCCGCCTGGTGGATGCGGGGTGACCCCGCTCAGTACAACAGCCCTGAAATTGCAGACTACGTTCAGCGGGTTGTGAATGCCTATGGGCAGCAAGGGGCAGCGGCGGCGGCACCTCAAGCTTCCCCACCGGCACAACAACCGCCCCAGTCATCAGAGTTTGATCGCTACATGGCAGCTGGGTATGAGGCAACCCAGCTGCGCGATTATGACACCGCAATGCTCTATTTTCAGCGCGCCCTAGACGAACGCCCCAACAATTCCTACGCCCAGCAGGCCATCCAAAATGTTGAGCAGTACCGCAGTCGCCCCCCTGGAGATGCCTCTGGCAATCAATCTCAGCCCAATTCCCAGTAAGCTTATGAAAATTCTTTTGATTGGTTTGGCCACGATTATTCCTGTTGTCAGCACTGCTAGTGCGCTGGCTCAGTCTGCTCAAGCAGACTGGGTTGAGGTGACCAGCAATGCAGTGGGCGATCGCTTCATGGTAGAACGCAACTCCATTGAATTTAGAGATGGAGCCGTTTGGTATTGGGAGCATCGCGAGTTTCCTCAGCCAAACAATGCCTTTGTCGGCGTTGAACTGGAGCAACCGGTTCACAGTGCCATGCTGTATCGCTCGGTCGATTGTGCTGGCGGTGTCTCTCGGCTCAGGCAAATGATTGTTCGCAACCGAGAGCGGGAGGTGATTCAGCGCATTAACTATGGCGATGCTGGTCAGTTGTCACAACCTCAGCCGGGCAGTAGCGCAGCCGCCGTCTTGCGCTTTGTCTGCGAGCAATCCCAGATAGCCCCAGTTGCACCCCAGCAATGACCCCACAGTACAACCCAAAATGAAGGGACGTTAGCTCATGCTGACCAACGCTGCCCATCACCCACCGCAGATACCCTTTGATACTCACAGATAACCTCTCAGCGGTCGGTGTGTATGGGCGCTGTTTGGCTGTATATATTGCATCTACAGAGGACGTTGCCAAGGCTCACCGTGCTGCTTATATCCAACTCGTTCAAAAGTAGAAATCATCGGGATATTGTTCACGTCCGTATCACAGAACGCCCTCCAAATTCCTACATCTTGCAGTACTCTCGTTCCTTTTAACAGCAAATCTGTTGCAAAGCCCTGCCCACGATGTTCTGGCAAAACTCCGAGGTAATAAATAGTTGCTTCTTCCAAGCCATCTTTAGCACCACCCTGATAAATTACAGGGAAAACAAACCCAATGACTTTGTCATTGCTACTAACCCCTACCTGCCACCATTCATCTTGATATGAGAACCCGTCTTTCGACTCTGCTAGAAACTGCTCGGCGGCTTGGCGAGAGCCACGTTCCATGACTTGTTTTTGATCGCTGGCATCGAGCGATGATTCCATAACTTGAGCAACTACCGAAAGCAATACCTCACTGCTCAACGTTTTAGCAGCTTTAAACTCTAATCGAAAGGGAACCTTAATCAGCTGCTTAGGCTCTTCCCAAACAAAGGGCACTTTTAGGTAAGTTTTCTGACTCATAGAATTAACTAAAATTTCGGCGTTTTTAGGGCACCGCTTAGCACAATTCTACACATCAACAGGCAACTTCTCAATTACGCTCTAATCAATAGCTGGAGTAGCCTAACTTTTATTAGATAGAAATACGTCTGCCTAATTGCCGTATACAGATGATTAGGTAGTAAAAATTCAGTAAAACCATCTCTTAATCCAGTGCCAGAAAGCCAAGCACACTTTTAAGGCAAGCCAGATCAAACCCTTCAGCCCCGCATTGACCGGGTGGGGCAGCTGTAGGCGTTGGGGGTTTACACGTTGGAGCCATGACAGCTCCAACGCACAAACCTCACCCACTCACCTACTCCAGAATGCGGACAATTCATTTTCTGCTAGGGTTGTGGGTGGTATCTAGCCCCCAACGATGAAGCTACTCTGCATTAGCAATGGCCACGGCGAAGACGGCATAGCGGTTCGCATTTTGAAGCAGCTGCGCCAGTTACCCGGTGCACCCAGCCTCGCCGCCCTGCCCATCGTGGGAGAAGGACGGGCCTACGAAAAGGCGGGCATTGCCATTCACGGGCCGACCCAGGCCATGCCCTCCGGCGGGTTTATCTATATGGATCGCTACCAGCTGTGGCGCGATTTGCAGGGGGGGCTGGTGGGGCTGACCCTGGCCCAGCTCAGAACGGCCCGCCAGTGGGCCAAGAGCGGCGGCAAAATTTTGGCGGTGGGAGATGTTGTGCCCCTGGCGATCGCCTGGCAGAGCGGGGTTGACTACAGCTTTACCGATCCAGCAACGCCTCGTACTCAGCAAAGGTCGCCGGAAACTCCACCCGCGTGCCAGCAGGCAAATCGAGGACGTCGGAAGTAATGGTCGGCAGCATGGGGCAAGACCGATGTTAGCGTTTGGACTGGCAATTTCAGATTGAGGACGTCTTTGTTCCATCCTAGAGGGGCGGCATTACCGGTGCCACTCGGTAACGCCGCCGGGTTTGTCGATTAGGGTAATGCCTGCGTTTTGGAGCAGATCGCGAATGCGATCGCCCTCCGCAAAGTTCTTCGCGGCCCGTGCTTCTCGCCGCTGGGTCAGCAGATCCTCAATCTCCCCATCGGACAGTCCGCCCTCGGTGGTAGTTTCAGTCTCAGGAGCCGCCTCTAGGCCAAGCACTTGGGCCAGGCAGACCAGGGTCTGCCAGCGCTGGCGTAGGGTGCTGCTGTCGGCGTCGGCCTCACCCGTGTGGGTGATAACATTGCCCGCTCGGCGCAGTTCTTTGGCCAGGTCAAACAGCACCGCCAGTCCACCAGCGGTGTTGAAGTCGTCATCCATGGCGGTTTGGAAGGCCTGAACGGGGGCACTGTCGCGATCGATCCGCATGGCAGCCGGATCCCCAAAGGCAGAATCTGAGGCATCGGCCCAGCCCAGTTTGGAGCCAAACTGGTAGCCAAACAGCAGCCCGTCTTTGAGCGTGCCCCAACTGGTCTGGGCGGCGGCAATGGATTCGTCGGTAAAGTCGATTGGCTTGCGGTAGTTGCCCTGGAGCAAAAACAGCCGCACCGCCATCGGGTCCGGCCCATTCGGCGCATCCAGCAGATCGCGAATGGTGGTGAAGTTGCCGAGGGATTTCGACATCTTCTCGCCGCCCACGTTCACCATGCCGTTGTGCATCCAGTAGCGGGAGAGGGGGTGGCCGGTGGCCGCCTCTGACTGGGCAATCTCGTTCTCGTGGTGAGGAAAGACCAGGTCGTTGCCGCCCACGTGGATGTCGATGGCGGCGACCGGGCGTTCGTCCCCTTGGGGCGTGTCGAAGACTTCGCGAATCATGGCCGAGCACTCGATGTGCCAGCCCGGTCGGCCCGGCCCCCAGGGCGATTCCCAAAAGGGCTCGCCTTCCTTAGCGCCTTTCCACAGGGCAAAGTCGAAGGGGTCTTGCTTAATGGCCTCTTCCGCCGCCACTCGGCCACTGGCCCCGGCCTGCATGTCGTCGAGCTTGCGGCCCGAGAGCTTGCCGTAACCGTCAAACTTGCGCACGGAGTAATACACGTCGCCGCCTGCGGGGTAGGCATAGCCCTTCTCTTCTAGGTCGCCAATCAGCCGCTGAATGCCGTCCAGGGTTTTGGTGGCGTAGGTATATTCGTCGGCCTCCATCACATTCAGGCGGGTGATGTCCTCCAGATAAGCGGCGGTGTAGCGTTCGGCCACCGTCTGCATAGAAGAATTTTCCTCCTTGGCCCGGTTGAGGATTTTGTCGTCGATGTCGGTGAAATTTTGCACGTAGCGCACATCGTAGCCCCGCCACAGCAGGTAGCGCCGCACTGTATCCCACACGATGGAGCTGCGGGCGTGGCCCAGGTGCGAGTAGTTGTACACCGTGACGCCACAGCAGTAGATCTTTACCCGGCCTGGTTCCAGGGTTTCGAAGGGCTCTTTTTGGCGGGTCAGGGTGTTGTAGAGAACGACGCTCATGGCAGGGGCGCAAAATGCCCATTATAAAAGGACGCTAACAGAACGATTCAACACTGAAACTGCCTTAGACGCAACGGCAGCACATTAGTTACCCGGGGCAGTAAGTACCTGTGTCTAGACCCGAGCTATCCACCTGCTCCTTCGGCTTGGGTGCTACATCTATGCCGGATTAACCCACGTCATCGGTCTTCCCCAGATGCCAAATTTGAAGAAGCGATCGCCGCTTTGCTTGAACCCTATTTTTTGGTAAAAGCCCACCGCAGCCTCTGCGGCATTAACAGTGACCTCGCCTAGATCACGGGCGCATTGGGTGAAGAGTTCCCGGCCAATTCCTTGCCCAGAA
>DASQNN010000280.1:0-4141 GCA_035644955.1 Nodosilinea sp.
ATAGCCAAAAACCCGACCAGGGCTGCGATCGCCCCGTAGATCACGTAGGGCAGCACCACCAGACTGCCCAAAATCAATCGCTCCAGGGTTAAGCCGCTAAACCCAAATCCCTTCGACCTAGTAGGCTCCATCGCCAATTACAACCACCCAAACTGTTCTCAGTAAAATATAGATGTCCAGCCAAACCGACCAGTTCCGAACATAGTAGGCATCGAGGTTAACCCGCTCCTCGTAGGACACATTGTTGCGCCCCGACACCTGCCACAGCCCCGTCAGGCCGGGCAGCACCTTAGTGTAAAGGCTGTACTTGTCGGCGTAGCGAAAGATCTCCTCTTTGATGATGGGCCGAGGCCCCACCAGGCTCATTTCGCCCCGCAGCACATTCCACAGCTGAGGCAGTTCGTCGAGGCTGGTGCGCCGCAAAAATCGGCCAATGCGGGTTATGCGAGGGTCGTAGCGGAGTTTTTGGTCGCGCTCCCACTGCGCTTGCAGGGTCGGGTTTGCTTCCAAGTAGCGCTCTAGCACTTGGTCGGCCTGGGGCACCATCGAGCGAAACTTCCAGGCCACAAAGGGCACGCTGTTTTGCCCCAGGCGGGGCTGGCCGTAGAAGATCGGCCCCGATGAGTCGAGCTTGACCAAGACCGCAATCGTAGTCAGCAGCGGCAGCAGCATGAGGCCCAGCACCAGCGTTAGGCTGAGGTCGAGCAGGGCTTTGATCAGGCGCGGCCCCGGCAGCAGCAGTTGCTGTCGGATTTCCAAGCCCAAAATGCCCCCCAGGTCTTTTGAGCTGACCCAGAGGCTAGCCACCCCAAACAGGTCAGGAATCATCATCAGGTGCGGAAAGGTGCGGCCGTAGCGCTCTAAAACCCGGAGCAGCTTCTCCCGCTGTACCCCCGGCATGGCCACAATGGCGTAGTGAATATCGTGCTTGCGAGCCAGTCGAGGGGCGATCGACAGCGGCCCCAAAATCGGCACACCGCAGAGCGTATCGCGGCGATCGCGATCGTCGTCGAGCACCGCCACCGGTTTGAGACCAAAGCTGGGCTGGTTTTTCAGCGTTTGAATCACCAGCTCCCCCGTGCGCCCGGCCCCCAAAATAAGCACCTGGTAGCCCCACCAGGGGTATTGGGCAAACAGCTGTCTGACCAACAGCCGCCCCAGCAAAACCAGCACTAGCGACAGCACCCAGGTAATCAAAAAGACCCCCCGGGAATAGGTTTCACTCTCGCCGGTTAGGAACAGCCCCGCCCCCAGCACCAGGTGGGTAAAGGTGGTCGATAGGCAGATGCGACGCAGCTCATCCACCGGGCTAAGCCCCACCGCCGGGTACAACCCGGCCGCCGCGTAGGCCAGCAAAAACACCCCTAAAATAGGCCACAGCTGCCCATAGAGACTGGGCAAGTACTGCCCGCCAAAAGCCAACCGCAGGTAAACCCCGATCACACCGGCCAAAAACAGGGCCAGCAGATCGGACGCGCCAAGGATGCCAACCATCGGTAGCGATCGGGTTGACATCTTTAACGACACTATGACGGGCCGAACTGTGCGCTCCAGAGGAAACATAAAAATTTCCCCAATACTCCTGCAACACCGACACTACTCTAATTCATCGCCCTGCTGAAATTTCAGCCACTTATGGGCCAAATAGGCGGTTAATTCCTGCTGAAACCTGGTTTCGGAAAACGTTTCCCCATGGGAACGGATAATTTCGGGATTAAAGTCAGCTCGGTGCCCGTCAAAATGCTGCACCGCCTGCACCAGGTGATCGACGCTCTGCTGGCCAAAGAGCACCCCGGTTTTGCCGTCTATAACCGTCTCGGCGCAGCCGCCTTTGCCATAGGCAATCACCGGTGCCCCCGCCGCCTGGGCTTCGACTACGGTAATGCCAAAATCTTCTTCCGCTGGAAAAATAAACCCCCGACAGCGCTCCATATAATCTGACACCACAGCGTCGGGCGGGTTCCGCAAAAAAGTAATGTTTTGCCGGGCAGATTTTTGCAGCGCTGCTAGGGCTGGCCCATCGCCAATTACCACCAGGGGCAGGCCCAGACGGTTAAAGGCTTCAACGGTGAGGTCAACCCGCTTGTAGGGTACACAGCGCGACACGGTGAGATAAAAGTCGTCCCGGGGCTGCTGCCAGCGAAACCGATCGATCGCCACGGGCGGATAGATAACCGTAGCGGGGCGGCGGTAGGTTTTCCAAATGCGGCGAGCCACGTAGCGAGAGTTGGCCACAAAGCAGTCAACCCGGTAGGCTACCGCTAAGTCCCACAGGCGCAGGTAGTGCAAAATGAGCCGGGTGAGGGCGCTCTTGGCGCCGCTGGTTAGCCCCGCCTGCTGTAGGTACTGCTGCTGCAGGTCCCAGGCGTAGCGAATGGGGGTATGGACGTAGCTAACGTGGAGCTGGTGGGGCCGGGTGAGCACTCCCTTGGCGACGGCGTGGTTGCTAGACACCACCAGGTCGTAGGCCGAGAGGTCAAACTGCTCGATCGCCAGGGGCATCAGCGGCAGGTACTGGCGAAAGTGCCGCCGTGCCCAGGGCAAATTTTGAATGAAGGAGGTTTGGACCTGAGTACCAGGGGGAATCAGGGAGACCGCCTCGGGTTCTAAGAACTCGACCAGGCTGAACACATCGGCCTGGGGACAGACCCGCAGCAGCTGCTCGACCACTTTTTCTGACCCGGCGCGGCTGACGAGCCACTCGTGCACCACCGCTACGGAGGTCGGTAAATCGGTGGGAGAAATCAAAATAGGCGGTGGGGTGGGTGGGAAGGTGGGGAAATGCTGAATCGCTGAGTTTGTTATTCAGGCCTAGGTAAATCCCTCGGTGTTTAGATCTCCCTCAGTGCTGATCTCTCCGGCGGCAACTTTTTCGCTCACCAGCTGCCGCACCAGCGCCAGTTCTTCATAGGTGACCTTGCCATCGGCCCGCATGGTGGTGGTAATGGCATCGCGCTCGGCTGCGGTGAGCACGCCATCGGCGATCGCCCGCTCGATGGTCTGCCTCAGGTTTTCTAGCTCCTGCTGATCTTCGGCGCTAAGTTCTTGAGCCATGGCATGGGTTTCCTAGATGACGTCACGCTCCAATTTTATCAGGGCGTCTCTTTCTCTAATACGCTGCCCTGGCCAATTCTTCCGACACGCACCACCACAAAGCCACTCAGCACTCCCCGTTGAACAACCCATCCACCCATCCACCCATCCACCCATCTACCCTCTACCCATCCACCCATCCACTCATCCACTCGTCCACCCACTTCCCTACTTACACGTCGCACTCCCCTCAATATCTATATAGCTCAGGTTCACTTGAGAACCACTGCGCGGGTTTCCCCCAGAGAGGTCGGTGAGCACGACCGGGTAGCTGCCGCCGGCGGGAGGGCTGGCGCTGCCCTGGTACAGAGGCTGTCCCTGGTTGCTGCTGCCCTGGCGGTTGAGGGTGGCGTCGAAGGTGTTTTTGGTTTCCATGTTGACAAAGCGCACCAGATGAAAGCCGTTGGCGTCATAGAAGGCGGTCACGGTCATGCCTTCCATGAGGCCGTCGCAGGTGCCGCTCTGGCTGGCCCGCTGCCCCAGGGGGGTGGCCCGTCCGGCGGTGTTGATAAAGTCGCCGCGAACCCAGCCCTCGGCCCCCGACTGTTCAAATTTGACGTAGTACCAGGTGCCATCGCTGGCCTGGGCCGATCGCAGCAGCTGCACTGGGTCACCCACCAGGCCGTAGCCCCTGGCGCTGGAGGTAGTGGTAGGCTGCGATCGCAGATTGATCTGGGCCTCGGGCTGAGCTGCAATCAGCTGTGCCGCCTGGGGTGGGTTCACCGCTTGCCCCGTGCCTCCGACCCCAGGCTCAGGTTGGCTTGGGGTTGGAGTTGTCCCTGTTCCTGGGGCGGTTCCTGGGGTGGTTCCTGTACCTGGTGCTGTCCCTGGGGTCGGCTCAGTGGGGTCTATCACCACTAGCTGCTCCTCGGTTTGCGTAGGGGGCACCACCACGGCGGTATCGCTGCGCCGTCCGCAGGTGATCGCGGCCAGGGCGACAACGACACTAGAGAGCGCCACGGCCATCCATACTTTGGTCTTTGTCATAGCTATGCCCCTCAGGAAACCCAGAGATCCAGCATAGCGTCTGGCCCCAAGGGATTTTAGA
>DASQNN010000281.1:0-13231 GCA_035644955.1 Nodosilinea sp.
GCAGGCAGGGGCGCAGCCAGCCATCCGCCGACAGGCGCATGCGGTTGCAGCGATCGCAGAAACACTCCGACATCTGGCTGATGAACCCCACCGTGCCTTTTGCGCCCGGAATTTGAAAGACATCCGCCGGGCCGTTGCCCAGCACGTTGCCGTCGGTCAGGCCCCAGCGCTGGCGAATGCGATCGCGCAGGGTTTCCGAATCCACCCAGCCCTTTTCGGTAAACAAACTGTCGTTGCCGATGGGCATAAACTCAATAAAGCGCACATGCCACTGGCGATCGAGGGTCAGCGCCGCCAAATCTAGCACTTCGTGGTCGTTGACGCCGGGAATCACCACCACATTGAGCTTCAGCGGCGAGAACCCGACCCGGTGCGCCGCCTGAATGCCCTCCCAAACCTGAGGCCAGCGAGACTTGCCCCGCCCGCCGACAATGCGATCGAAAATTACCGGGTCTAGCGAATCGAGGCTGATGTTGATGCGCCGCAGCCCGGCATCCCAGAGATCCTGCGCCAAACCGCTGAGCAAGAAGGCGTTGGTGGTCAGGGCCAAATCCGTTGTCCCCGGTAGCGCGGCAATGTCGCGCACAATATCTACAACTCCAGGGCGCACCAGGGGCTCACCCCCAGTGAGCCGAAAATTCGAGAATCCCAGGGGCATAAATACCTCCTGCAACAGCTGGCGCAGTTCAGTCCGGGTCAGCCATTCCCCCTGGGGCAGGTATTGCAAGTCGGCACCCTCTGGCATGCAGTACTGGCACTGAAAGTTACAGCGATCCACAAGGCTAATGCGAAGGTAGTCAATGTTGGGCATAGGGGGTGGGCATAGGGGAGCAATAACCACAGGGTGCATTCATCCCGATTATGGCACCCTCGCCCAAAATCACGGGTTGCCCGGCTCAAAACCTTGCCCAAAGGGTAGTTCCACGCTTGCTGATCTCTGGGCTAAGGTTTAAATAGTCTGCGTTGTAATTCAGGTCAATGCTATGGTAACCGCCCTATCATCCCCCAGTACGATCGCTGAC
Source organism: Nodosilinea sp. (assembly GCA_035644955.1). Taxonomy (GTDB): domain Bacteria; phylum Cyanobacteriota; class Cyanobacteriia; order Phormidesmidales; family Phormidesmidaceae; genus Nodosilinea. Next base: position 1,023 of record DASQNN010000281.1, read on the forward strand.
TGGCTTGGCTCCGAGGCCGATTCGCTGCTCAATTATGAGGCCAAGGTGCCGAAGTCGACGCTGCACCTGCCAGGGCCAGATTGGGTCGATAGAATTTTTGCCCAAAGCGATCGCAACCCCCAGGTGCTCCGCAGCCTGCAACAGCTTTACAGCAGCGGTCGCCTGGCCAACACCGGCTACCTCTCCATTTTGCCGGTAGACCAGGGCATCGAGCACTCGGCTGGAGCCTCCTTTGCCCCCAACCCCATGTACTTTGACCCGCAGAATATCGTCGAGCTGGCGATCGCAGGGGGCTGCAACGCCGTCGCCACTACCTTGGGAGTGCTGGGCAGCGTATCGCGCCGCTACGCCCACAAAATCCCCTTTATTCTCAAACTCAACCACAACGAGTTGCTCACCGCCCCCAACCGCTTTGACCAGGTAATGTTTGCCGATGTCGAGCAGGCCTGGAACCTGGGCGCTGTCGCCGTAGGGGCCACCATCTACTTCGGCTCCGATGAATCGACCCGACAAATTCAAGAGGTCAGCGCCGCCTTCCAGCGGGCCCACGAGCTGGGCATGGCCACCATTCTCTGGTGCTACCTGCGCAGCAGCTCCTTCAAACAAGACCGCGACTACCACACCGCCGCCGACCTCACCGGCCAGGCTAACCACCTGGGCGTTACCATCGAGGCCGACATCATCAAGCAAAAGCTGCCCGAGTGCAACAACGGCTATGGGGCCGTGGGCAAGGCGATCGGCGGCACCTACGGCAAAACCCACAAGCTGATCTACAGCGACCTCACCACCGACCACCCCATCGATCTCACCCGCTACCAGGTGCTCAACTGCTACGCCGGGCGCATGGGGTTAATCAACTCGGGCGGCGGCTCCGGCGACAATGACTTCGCCGAGGCCATCCGCACCGCCGTCATCAACAAGCGGGCTGGTGGCATGGGGCTAATTTCGGGCCGCAAGACCTTCCAGCGCGACTTCAAGGAAGGGGTGAAGCTGTTCCACCTAATTCAGGATGTGTACCTGTCAGACGCCGTTACCATCGCCTGAGGCTGACCGGGCTGGCTGGCCCGCACCGCCCGAAACATGCCAAAGCGGCACAGCCCCGCGCCGAAGGCGACCCGCATTAGCAGCAGAGTGGGTACCTCCCGCACCGACTTGAGAATGCCCGCTGGTCCAAAGCGCACCATACCCTGGGGTCGGATGACGCCTTGCCAAATGGAGTCGAGCCAGGAGGGCAGGGTTTCCTTCGACCAGTCGGCGGTGGTGACTTGCCCAGCCACCAGCCCGGTGGCCTCTAGCTGCTCGGCAAAGCCTTCGATGCTGGCAAAGGCCGGGTGCGACCACTGGTCGAGCAGCTGGCGCATGACCGGCTTTTCCCAGGCGTTGAGGGGAATTTGGCGGTCATCTCGCTGGTTCCAGTCGGCGACCACCAGCACACCGCCGGGCTTCAGCACCCGCAGCAGTTCGCGGGCAAACACCGCTTTGTCGGGCATGTGGGGGCCAGCCTCCACCGACCACACCACGTCGAAACTGGCGTCGGCAAACGACAGCGCCATGGCATCATCCACCTGAAAACGAGCGGTAACCCCGGCGGGGGTGAGCTGCTGCGCCCGTCGCACCTGATTGGGGCTAATGGTGACCCCAGTAACATCAAAACCGTAGTCACGGGCCAAAATGCGGCTGCTGCCGCCAATGCCGCAGCCCACATCCAGCACCGTGGTACCCGCAGGCAAGCGGTCTAGACCGCCCCAGCGCACCATTTCGTGGACAAAATCGGCCTTGGCAGCGAGAAAGTCTTTACGGCGGGGCGGCGACCCATAGTGGCCCAGGTGAATGTGCTCACCCCAGTAAAATTCTAGAATGCCGTCATCGGTCCACTGATCGTAGGAATTGGCGACGGTGTTAGAAGACTCGTAGCGGCGCGGGGTAAGCAGGTATACCGCTGCACCTGCCGCCAGCAGCGCCAGAAGAATGCCAAGAATGCCGATTGGGTTCATTTATAAGAAAAATCTGCTCTGTTAAAGTTTGTAGCGTTGTTGGTTTATCCCATTGTGACAAGGTTGTGGCTCTCGATCAACGGGAGGGTTTTATGTCCCTGGGCGCAGAACCCTAGATCCCCAAAGGCGTACCCCTGGGTTGAATGGCCTTGACTAAAGGCGGTTAACTGGTAGGCGGTGACTGTTCAGCCTTGGCAAATGGCATCTCTAACCATACTGGCGATGGTATAAAAGTTGCCCCTAGGTCGGGGTGGCGCAAGCTAGAGGAGGGCTACGCAGGCCTGAGCGATCGCCCATTCTTCCTGGGTGTGAATCACCAGCGATCGCACCCTTGAATCTTCACTGGCAATGTCCTGATCCTCCTTAGCGCGGCTCAGATCTGCCTTGAGCCGCAGCCCCAAAAACTCAAACGGGGCGCAGGCCTGCCGCCACACCAGCGGGCTGTTTTCGCCAATGCCAGCGGTAAACACCACCGCGTCTAGCCCGCCCAGGCTGGCGATCATGCCGCCCATTTCGCGGCGCAGGCGGTGAATAAAGGTATCAAAGGCCAGCCGGGCCTGGGCGTTGCCCTGTTCCATGGCTTCAACCACCAGGCGCAGGTCGTTGGCGATGCCAGACAGCCCTTGCAGCCCAGACTCTTTATTTAGCAGCCGATCGAGCTGGTCGGCGCCGTAGCCCTCCTGGCGCATCAGGTGAATCAGAATGCCGGGGTCAACGCTGCCCGAGCGGCTGCCCATCATCAACCCATCCAGCGGCGTAAAGCCCATGGTGGTGTCAATGCTCAGGCCGCCCTTCACCGCCGCCAGCGAGCAGCCGTTGCCCAGGTGACAGGTGAGCAGGTTTAGCTCCGCCAGGTCTCGTCCCAGCATGGCGGCAGCCCGCTGGGCGACGTACTGGTGGCTAATGCCGTGGAACCCGTAGCGGCGAATGCCCTGCTCGACCCAGGCGTAGGGGCCGGGGTAGGTGGCGGCGGCCTCAGGCATACGGGCGTGAAAGGCAGTGTCGAACACCGCTACCTGGGGCTGGTCACCCAAAATACCTTCCAACGCTTCAATGCCCTCAAGGTTAGCGGGGTTGTGGGCCGGGGCGAGGGGAATCAGGCGGTGAATGGCGGCTTTGACCGCCTCGTCAATGGGCACGCTGTCGATGTAGTCGCGCCCGCCGTGCACTACTCGATGGCCCACGGCATCGATGGCTGAGAGGCGATCGAGCACCTGGGTTGGACCTTCGACCAGCGTGTTTACCATCGCCTCAAGGCCAGCGGCTTTGTCGGTAATGGTGAGCACCTGCTGAATGGATTCTCCCGCACCGCTGGCGGAGAGTTCTACCTTGCCCTGCTGATGGGTCCAGTCGAGAGTGGCGCGCCAGAGGGGGTGGGGCGCGGCGCCCTCGGCACCCTGCCCGAGGTCAAACAGGCAGCTTTTGTGGCTGCTCGACCCGGCATTGAGCACGAGAATTTTCATTAGTCATGCCGCAATTCAGAAATCATCTCTGGCGTATGGAACACCGTGTCAGCAATCGATACAGCGTTGTTAAGCACGTGGAAGTAATCAATTTTGCGGTTCATGTCTTGCAGCTCTTGGCGCAGACGAATGGCTTCTTCGCCGTCGGCGGTTTCGAGCTTGCCCAGTAGAGCACCCTGCGCAATTTGATAGTACGACTGCATATCGCGACAAAACGAGTGCAGCTCGGTGACGGTGTTAATAGGGGTGTAGCCCTGAATGCCGAAAACGGGTTTTTTGTTGTCCATAATCTTTAAATTTCCCCTCAAAATAACTTGACCTATCTACGTTCCTGGTCTCGACTCTAGCTCGTCGGGCAAGTGGGAGCGATCGCCGTGCTTGACCAACATGGGCCCATGGCGGTCAAAGCAGACCAGGCTGACCGACGCTACGGGCAGGTGAATGCGATCGCGGTACCGACCGCTATCAATGCCCAATAGATTGCAGAGAATCAGCCGAATTGTAGTCTTGTGGGACACAATTAGCACGTTGCCTTCTGTGTGGTTGGCCTCAATTTCGGCCACCACCAAAGAGGCGCGGCTGGCCACCTGCACCCCGGTTTCGCCGCCGGTAGGCGGGTTCCAGGCGGGTTCTGTCAGCCAGCGAATATAGTCTTCGCTGTAGTGTTCGTGCACGTGTTCATGGGTTTTTTCTTCCCACTCGCCAAAGAACATTTCCTTGAGCCCGTCGCGCAGCTGCATGGTCTGACCCGTTGCCTCACAGAGGGGGGTCGCTGTGGCAACGGTGCGCTTGAGCGGGCTGGCGTAGACCGCCTGCCAGTCGAGGCGCTGGTACTTGTCTGCAAAGGCCTGGGCCATGGCCGTTCCAGATTCGGTCAGGTCTACGTCAGTAAAGCCACAGTAGGTGCCGGTCTGGCTCGATTCGGTTTCGCCGTGGCGGAGGAAGTAGAGGTGGAGAGACATGGGGGTGGGGGAGTGGGGGGATGGGGAGGTGGGGGGATGGGGAGATGGGGAGGTGCAAAATTCAAAATTGAGAATTCAAAACTTTGAATTTTGAACTTTGAATTCCTTCCCTTCCTCACCTTCCCCAATAGGTTAGACCATCAACCCCGCCTGCGCCTGATTGTAGTCCAGCATCTCCACGGGCACGGGCGACACGTTCCAAATGTCGGTGCAGTAATCGCGGATGGAGCGATCGCTCGAAAACTTACCCATCCGCAGGGCGTTGAGAACCGACATCCGCGACCAATTTTCCTGATCTTGGTAAGCGATGCCGACCCGGTCTTGGGCGTCGATGTAGGCCTGGTAGTCGGCCAGCAGCAGGTAGGGGTCGCTGTGAAGTAGGTTGTCAGTGAGAGGCTTAAACAACTCCGGGTCGCCTTGGGCAAAGAAGCCGCAGTTGACCAGGTCGATCACCGCTTTGAGCTGGGGGTTGCGGTTGTAGTAGTCCCAAGGGTTGTAGCCGCTGGCTTTGAGGGCCATGACTTCTGCGGTGACCAGGCCAAAGAGAAAGAAGTTTTCGTCGCCCACCTGCTGGCGAATTTCGACATTGGCCCCATCGAGGGTGCCGATGGTGAGGGCGCCATTCATCGAAAATTTCATGTTGCCGGTGCCGGAGGCTTCTTTACCGGCGGTCGAAATTTGCTCGGAGAGATCGGCGGCGGGGTACACCCGCTGGCCAAAGGTGACGTTGTAGTCGGGCAAAAAGACCACCTTGAGGCGATCGCCGATGGCGCTGTCGTTGTTGACCACATCGCCGACGGCGGTGATGAACTTAATCATCAGCTTGGCCATGTGGTAGCCGGGGGCCGCCTTGCCGCCAAAGATAAAGGTGCGGGGGGTGATATCGAGACTGGGGTTTTGCTTCAACCGCTGGTAGAGGGTGATGATGTGCAGCACGTTGAGGTGCTGGCGCTTGTACTCGTGAATGCGCTTGACCTGAATGTCAAACAGCGAATCGGGGCTGACGGCGATGCCGGTGCGGTTGTGAATGTAAGTGGCCAAGTCCTGCTTGATGTCGCGCTTGATCTGCCGCCAGTATTGCCGAAAGCCGGGGTCGTCGGCGTAGCCTTCCAGCGATCGCAGCTGATCCATATCTTGCAGCCAGCCGTCGCCCAGTTTCTCGGTGTAGAGTGCGGCCAGGCGGGGGTTGCTGAGGGCAATCCAGCGGCGGGGGGTAACGCCATTGGTGACGTTGCGAATTTTGCCCGGAAACAGCTCGTGGAAGTCTTTGAGAATGGTCTGCTTGACCAGCTCGCTGTGCAGGGCGGCGACCCCATTAATGGCGTAGCTGCCCAGGCTGGCCAGATTGGCCATTCGCACGTAGCGCTCCCCGAACTCGTCAATGAGCGACAGGCTGGCCAGTTTGGTGGGGTTGTTCAGGTACTGCACCCGCACCTGATCCATAAACCGCTGGTTGATCTCAAAGATAATTTCCAGGTGGCGAGGCAGCAGGCCGCCAAACAGCGAAATCGGCCACTTCTCCAGCGCCTCGGGTAGCAGCGTGTGGTTGGTAAAGGCAAAGGTCTGCTGGGTGATAGACCAGGCGTTGTCCCAGCCAATGCCGTGCTCATCGACCAGCAGGCGCATCAGTTCGGCGACGCCGACGGCGGGGTGCGTATCGTTGAGCTGGGCGGTAAACTTTTCGTGGAAGTGCTCCAGCGGTCGCCCCGAGGCCAGGTGAAGGCGAATCATATCCTGCAGGGCGCAGGAGACAAAGAAGAACTGCTGCTCTAGGCGCAGCTGCTTGCCTTCGATCTGCTCGTCGTTGGGGTAGAGCACCTTGGAGATATTCTCGGAGGTGACTTTACTGTTGACGGCACCGTAGTAGTCGCCCACGTTGAACGACTGAAAATTGAACGATTCAACCGCCTCGGCCTTCCACAGGCGCAGAGTGTTGATGGTGTTGACCTTGTAGCCCGGAATCGGCGTGTCGTAGGGGATGCCCTTCACCTGCTTGTCAGGAATCCAGCGCTTGCGGTAGTGGCCATCGGAGTCGGTATAGCCTTCGGTGTGGCCGCCAAAGCCCACGGTAACCGCCGATTCGGGGTGAGGAATTTCCCAGGGGTTACCGTACTGGAGCCACTTGTCGGTAATTTCGACCTGCCAGCCATCGCGAATATCCTGGTCAAAAATGCCGAATTCGTAGCGAATGCCGTAGCCAATGGCGGGAATTTGCAGGCTGGCCAGCGATTCCATATAGCAGGCGGCGAGGCGGCCCAGACCGCCGTTGCCCAGGCCAGGTTCTTCTTCCTGAGCGATCAGCTCGTCAAAATTGAGGCCCGATTCTTCAATGGCCTGCCTGACCGGCTCGGTAATGCCCAGGTTGAGCAAATTGCGGCTCAGGTGTGGCCCCAGCAGAAACTCAGCCGACAGGTAGCACACCACCCGCACCTCGGGCTTGCGGCAGGTGCGAATGGAGCTGAGCCAGCGCTGCATCATGCGATCGCGCACCGTATAGGCCAAAGCCAGGTAAAAGTCGTTGCGGCTGGCGACTTTAGGCCACTTGCCCTGAATGTAAAACAGGTTGTCGGCCAGCGCCCGGCGCAGGGTCTCTACGCTCAGGCCGGTGCGATCGTCCTCAATATCGACGGTGGGGCAATCCATGTCTGTCATTGGCGGCTCCTGAACAGGGGCAGAACGTGGGGATGGCCTAATCTGTGATTTCTAGTTTCCAGCCACTGTAAAGGAGCTAGGTTATGAAAGGGTTTAGGCTAGGCAAAAGTTTAAGGTTCGACGGCAAAGGGCTAGGGGGGCAGCGACACTTTATTTGTCATTATTTGTCATCGGTTTAGGGCCGCATCAGGAATTCAGGCCTGGGTGCAGGCCCTGTTACCCTTCAAAAACCTAGACTTCTTCCATGCATCAGTCTTAGGATAGATTTTAGGACGCAGTCAAATCTCGTTTAATTAAATCTGCGGGGTAAGTAAGCGTCAAGCTGCCTTGAGCCAAAGCGCGGGGCTAGCGGGTGTAGTCCACGCTGTAGCCTCTAACCGTTGGCGGTCCTAGGTGGACTGTACCTGCTGCACACAGTCCGTCGTGTCCAGAGTTACCGGAAAGGAAAGCCCAACTGAATAGCCAGTACGCAAACGATTCCAGCTTGCAAGACCACATAGAGCTGCCTCAGGCTTCCCAACCAGGGGAAGTCAATCGGCTCGCTGTAGTCTTGGAACACATAGCTGAGGCCTTTCTCGAACTCGATCGTGTCGGGACGATTGTTTACGTCAATCGGAGGGCTGAGGCGCTGTTAGGCCAGCCGCGAGAGGTTCTGCTCGGCAAAGACTTGCCGACAGCCTGCCCCGACCCCTTGGGAGGGCTTTTGTCAACCCGTTGCCACGAGGCTCTCGCCCATCAGGCTCAAATCGAGTTTACCATCGTTGACTGGCCCCAGCAGCCAGCGGTGGCGGTTCGCCTCTGCCCCGGTCTAAGCGGGGTGATGGTTTACCTACAGGTAGAAGCCCATGCTAGGGGCGATCGCAATCGTCGGCAGCTGGCCCTGCACCAGGGCGAGGCCCAGCTATCCAGCATTTTTGAGATCATTCCCGATGGCATTGCCATTCTCAACCGGGCCGGTCGCTTTGTGGCTGCCAATGCAGCCGCAGAGCAGATCCTGCGGCTGACCCAGAGCAACCTGGCCGATCGCACCTACAACGACCGGACCTGGTCGATCAGCACCGTCGATGGTCAGCCGTTTCCCGAAGAGGCGTTGCCCTTTGTGCGGGTGATGCAAACTGGCCAGCCCGTCTACGGGGTCGAACATGCTATTACCCACAGCGATGGCACTCGCACCGTACTTGCCGTCAACGCGTCGCCCCTATTGGACGGCGAGGGGCAGGTTACCCACGTGGTCGCAGCCCTCTGCGATATCACCGATCGCAAACAGGCTGAAGAGGAATACCGGCAGCGGCTCCAGGCCCAGTCTGCCCACGCTATTGCGGCGGCAAAACAGGATCAGGCCGCATTTTTGGCCGACGTGAGTGCAGCGCTGGCCTCTTCGCTGGAGTACGAGCAGACGCTGCAGCGGGCGGCCGACCTGGCGGTACCCTACTTTGCCGACTGGTGCAGCATTGATCTGCTGAACCCAGACAACAGCATTAGCCGGGTGGCCATTGCCCACCGCAACCCCGCTAAGGTGGAGCAGGCCTGGGAGTTGACCAGCCGGTTTCCCAGACGCCTTGACCAGGGCTTTGGCATCTCCCAGGTGATTCAGACGGGGCAGCCCCTAGTGATGCCTGAGATCACCGACGAGATGCTGGCCACGGCCATTCCAGACCCCGATTACCTGGAGACCGTGCGGCAGTACGACCTGAAGTCCTGCATTATTGCGCCCCTCCACGCCCGCGATCGCGTGTTGGGCAGTATCTCGCTGGTGTTTACCGAGTCAAACCGCCACTACGTCCCCTCAGACTTGGTCTTGGCTACCGACCTGGCCCAGCGGGTGGCCATTGCCATTGACAACGCCCGTCTGTTTCAAGCGGCTCAGCAGACTCGGCAGCTGGCCGAGGCGGCTGCCGATCGCACCGCCCGTCTCCAGACCGTAACCGCAGCCCTGTCGGAAGTGCTTAGCCCCGATCAGTTGGCCGAAGTCATTCTTGAGCAAAGCATGGCGGCACTGAGTGCCGATGCTGCCATGGTCGCCCTGGTGACCCCAGACCAGAAGCATCTCGAGATCGTCAAGGCCAAGGGTTACGATATCGGGGCCGATATCTTGGCCTCCTGGAAACAGTTCCCGATCGATACCCCGGCCCCGCTGGCAGAGGCGGTTTGCACGGGTCAACCGGTGTGGTTGGGCAGCCCCGCCGAACGAGCCCAGCGCTATCCTCACCTGGCCGAGTACTACAATCGCTATGACTTTGGTGCGTGGCTGTCGCTGCCCCTGGAGGCCGAGGGCCGCTCCGTGGGGGGCATATCCCTGAGCTTTAGGGCGCTGAGGCAGTTTAACCAGGCCGATCGAGACTTTATTCTGGCGCTGAGCCGCCAGTGTGCCCAGGCGATTCTTCGGGCCCAGCTCTACGAAGCCGAACGCCTGGCCCGCACGGATGCGGAGCGGGCCAACCGGGTCAAAGACGAGTTTTTGGCAATTCTCTCCCACGAGCTGAGGTCGCCGCTCAACCCCATTTTGGGCTGGTCGCAGCTGTTGCAGACTCACAAACTGAGCGACACTCAGATCCAAGACGCACTTCGCACCATTGAGCGCAACGCCAAGTTGCAGACCCAGCTTATTGATGACCTGCTCGATATCGCCAAAATCCTGCGCGGCAAGCTCCACCTCGACAATTCCCCGGCCGATCTCACTCTGGCCATTGAAGCCGCCCTAGAGACGGTAAAAACCGCCGCCTTAGCCAAGTCCATTGTGCTAAACCCGGTCTTGGCTGACGTTGGCGAGGTCTATGGCGATGGGGGCCGGCTGCAGCAGATTGTTTGGAACCTGTTGTCTAACGCGATTAAGTTCACCCCGACGGGAGGGCTGGTCGAGGTGCGGCTGGAGCGAGTAGACCACCAGGCCCAGATCGTTGTCAAAGATACGGGCAAGGGCATTCACCCCGACTTCCTACCCTACCTATTTGAGTCCTTTCGTCAGGAAGATGTCTCAATTACCCGGCAGCATGGGGGGTTGGGGCTGGGGTTGGCCATTGTTCGCCACTTGGTCGAGGCCCACGGGGGCACGATCGCCGCAGACAGTCCCGGCGAGGGCCAAGGGGCGACCTTTACGGTGCGGCTACCCTTAGCTAAGGTAACTCCAAAGTCTCCGCCCACCGGGGTGGCTCTGCCCTCCAGGCTCGACCTTACGGGGGTACGAGTGCTCACCGTGGATGATGACCCTGACGCCCGCGAGCTGTTGGCGGTCATGCTGACTCAGTACGGGGCAGCGGTGACGGCGGCGGCCTCGGTGGCTGAAGCCTTGGCTGTCTTAGAGACCTATCGACCCGATGTGTTGATCAGCGATATTGGCATGCCCGATATGGATGGCTACACGTTTATTAAACAGGTGCGCGCTTTGCCAGCGGAGCAAGGGGGACGGGTGCCCGCGATCGCCCTCACGGCCTACACCCGTAAAGCCGACCAGCAGCAGGCGCTAGCGAGTGGCTTTCAGCGGCACCTGAGTAAGCCCCTCGAAGTGGAACCTCTGGTCAAAGCTGTACTGGCCCTTGCCCTGGCTGAGTAGCCCGTTGATCGCTCTATGCTTGGCCGCAACGCACTGTTCTCCCGTTAGAGCGCAATCCCATGCCCTACCCGTTCGGTAAGTAAACTCGCTTGTGGGGGTATTTTAAGCGTATGGATATGCGATCGCAGTTGTCGATTACAAACAGGTAAAAACCATGGGCGGACTCTCTTTGGTTGGGTTACTGGTGGGGTTGGGGGTTGTCGGGGCGCTGATGGTTAACCAACTCAAGCCGTCGCCCGAGGCTGAGCAGGCGCTCCCCACCCAGGCGATCGAAAAAGCTAACGATGCCGCTGCAATTATGGAACAACAAACTAAAGCGGCTGAAGCCATTGAGCAGCAAGCCGAGCAGTTGCAGCAAGACGGGCAACAGCTGCCCTAGGGGCGGTTTGAGACACCATTATGCTGGTTCAACTTTTGCCGATGGTTTTGGTCTGCTGCCTTGGCTATGGGCTCAAGCGGGCCGGGGTGCTGGGACCGGGCGATGCCAAAACCATGGGCCTCCTGCTCACCCATTTGGTGCTGCCTGCGGTCATTCTCAAAGCCCTGGCGATGGCCACCCTTACCCCCGACTTGATCTACTTGCCCTTGTCGGCCCTGGTGGTAGTGCTGGGCCTTACGCTAATGGGGCTTGCCAGCCTGCGCTGGCTGCGCTGGGAGCGGGCCAGGGCCGGCGCTTTGATTACCACTTTTCCCAGCCTTGAGGGCGGTGCGGTGGGCTACCCGCTGATGCTGCTGGCCTTTGGGGAGGAGGGATTGAGCCGCCTTGTGCTGTTTGACCTGACCCACGCTATCTATCTGCTGACGGTGGTGTATTGCCTCTCGGCCTGGTTTGGCCAGGCGGGGGTAACGGCGCGGGTGGTGGCGACCAAGCTAGTGCAGACGCCGTTCTTTTGGGCCATTCTGCTGGGGCTGCTGATGAATGCCCTAGGCATTGACCACGGGATAGTGCTGAGCCTGCTGGATATTGTGGCCAGCAGCTTTTTGCTGCTGGTGCTGCTGATCGTAGGTATGGAGTTTGAGGTACAGGTGACAGACGGCTGGGTGTACCTGCTGGTGGCGATCGCTAAGATTGGCGGCGGCCTGGGCCTGGGTTGGCTAGCCGTAACAGCCTTTGGGCTGGAGGGGGTAGAGCGGGCGGCGGTGCTGGTAGGGGCAGCGTTACCCCCCAGCCTGCTGACGCTGTTTTTTACCCAAGAGAATGGACTCGACACGCGCTTTGCGATCAGCTTTATTTCGGTAGCGATACCGCTCTACCTGGTGGTCATGACGCCGCTTCTGGGGCTTCTGGGGCCCTAGCCTGCCAAGGGGTTGCTGTCGTTAGCATCGGCGTACCCCCCATCTGCCGATACCCCCGCTGCTGAACCAGTTGCACCGGGCTGTGGGTGTCTTTGGCGGGGCCTCACCATGCTGCCATGCTGTCAGCCAATGGAGCGTTGAACCCTCACCCCTAGCCCTTAGCGCTCCATAGCTTCTAGTGCTTTGGGCACCGCTGCGGTCAGCACGTCACAGCCGTTCTCAGTCACCAACACATCGTCTTCGATGCGAATGCCAATGCCCCGCCAGCGATCGTCAATCTGGGGCTGCCCTT
>DASQNN010000282.1:0-10010 GCA_035644955.1 Nodosilinea sp.
TAAGGTGGCACATCTTGCTAGCGATGTTAATAGTGGACAGACAGTTTTTATATTGTCGTTATTTGCCGTTAGGCTAGGGCTGTCGAGGCTTTAGCAGAAAAGGCTCAAAACGATGCGGCGAGAAGACTTGACCCTACTGACGGCAGGCCTATTGCTGGTGCTGGCCGCCGGCCTTTTAATTGCCCTGGAACCCCGCCTGTCACCCGTTGCTCCCTCCCCCGAGGCCACTGCCGTGCCAACCCAGCTTTTAACCGATCCGTTTTTGCAGTACCCCACTCCCGGCGCGGTACGGGTGGTGTGGTTTACCGAGTTTGAGGGCCAAGACCACCAGGTTTGGTGGGGGGCACCCAATCAGCCGTCTGAGGCTAACTTACCCAATCGGGCCACCGCGATCACTACCCCGCTGGCCCGCACCCGAGAAGATGGCCAGTCGCGGCTCAACCACCCCAGTTTTCCTGACCTGCAGCAGACGGTGGCACGCCCCCTTTGGCGGCACGAGGCCATTGTGACGGGCTTGCCACCGGGGCAGCGGGTGCCCTACCAGGTTGTCAGTACCGGGCCTGACGGCACGGCTATTGCCAGCCGCCGGTTTACCCTGGCCGGGGCACCCCTGGTGGGGCAGCCCCTCAAAATTTTGCTGACCTCCGACCACCAAAACATGCCCATGGTAGCCGCCAATCTGCAAAAGGTAGAAGAAACCCTGGGCCGAGTCGATGCCGTATTTTTTGCCGGCGATCTGGTCAACATTCCCGATCGCGCCTCCGAGTGGTTTGACGACAGCCGGGGCTGCGGCTTTTTTCCCTGTTTGCAGGGCAACACCCGCTATGCCCTGGAGCGCAATGGCCGCACCGTCAGCTACCGGGGTGGCGAAATCATCCAGCACGCGCCGCTCTTTACGACGTTGGGCAACCACGAGGTGATGGGGCGCTTTACCGCCACTGCCCCGCTGGGAGAGCAGTTTAACCAGCCCGTGCCGCGATCGGCAGCGGTGGAACTGTACGAGGCCAATGCCGACCTGTTCAACCCCAGCGGCGACCCCACCCTGCGCCGCCAGTGGATTATTGACAATTCCTTTAACAGCGACACCTACGAGGCTCTGTTTAGCCTGCCGGTCACCCAGGTGCCCAACCCCGATCGCCCCGAGACCACCAGCCGCTACTACGCCACCACCCTGGGCGACATTCGCCTGGTGTCGCTCTACGTCACCCAAATCTGGCGACCCTACGGTCTCGACGCCGCCACCCGGGGCCGCTACCAGGAGCGCCAGGCCGACCTGGGCACCCCGCAAAACTGGGGCCACGGGCAGCACATCTTTGAACCGATCGAGCGGGGCAGTTTGCAGTATCAGTGGCTAGAGCAGGAGCTGGCCAGCGAGGCCTGGCGCCAGGCCAAGTATAAGGTAGTGATGCTGCACCACCCGCCCCACACCCTGGGCGACAACATTGTGCCCGCCTTCACCAACCCGGTGCGCCGCTTCGATCGCGACAGCCAGGGCCGCCTCACCGCCGTGCGCTACGAGTACCCCCGTGACCAAGACTACATCGCCCGCGACCTGGTGCCCCTGCTGGAGCAGGCCGGGGTAGACCTGGTGTTCTACGGCCACTCGCACCTGTGGAACCGCTTTGTGTCGCCCCAGGGCACCCACTACCTCGAAACCTCTAACGTGGGCAACTCCTACGGGGCCTTCTGGAGAGACAAGTCTCGCCCGGTGCCCCCCGAGACCATCGAGGGCTCGGCGGTAACCTACGCCCCTACCGACTACATCACCCAGGGCGACCCCAACGGCCTAGAACCCGTGGTGCCCACCCTTGCCCCCCTGCTCGACGACAGCGGCAACCCCCTGCCCTACATCGCCAGCAATGACATCACCGTCTTCAGCGCGTTTGACACCGGCACTGGGACCATCAGCAGCTACTACTTCGACACGCGATCGCCCGGCTCTGAGGTGGTGAAGTTCGACGAGTTTGTGGTAGGGCGATAGGCAAGTGGCACCAAATCCGAATCACCTAACCCCGATTCCCCAAAAGCCAAACCGTAGGGGCAAATGGCATTTTCCCAAGTGAATTGGGGGTAAACAAGCAGGGTTTAGTAGGAGAACCTAGGGCTGGTCTTGGTAGGGTTCGGTGGCGAGAAAGTGGCCGATCAGGTAGAGCGATCCGCACAGCACCTTGAGCGGGCCTGAGGTTTCGCCCAGGGCAACCAGTCCGTCCCCAAGCGAAGCGTGGATCTGGCACTGGGCTAGGCCAGGACAGATCGATCGCGCGATCGCGCCCAAGTCTTCCGGCGCGGCCGTCTCGTGCCCCGGCACTGGCACCAGGTGGAGGGCATCGCCGGGCCGCAGCAGGGCCGCGAAGACATCACCGTGGTCTTTGGTGGCCAGCATCCCCATCAGCCACGCGGTTCTAGCGGGGTGCTCTGGCTGGCTGGCCCACCAGCGATCGACATACTGGCGCAGTACCGCCGCCGCCGCCGGGTTGTGGGCACCGTCGAGCAGCAGGGGATAGGTTTGGGCAGCCTCGCCCCACTGCACCCACTGCAAGCGTCCGGGCCAGCGGGACTGGCCCATGCCAGTGGCGATCGCCTGATCCGAAATGTGCCAGCCCTGGTGGCGCAGGCTGTGGAGAGCGGCGATCGCCACCGCCGAATTGATCAGCTGATGGTCGCCCAGCAGCGCCAGGGGGTAGGTGATGGCCTCGTCACCTTGGCCATAGCGGGCCTGACCAGAGCCCAGGGCGACGGCGGGCTCAGGCCACACCGCTGGGCAGCCTAGCTCTGCGATCCGGGCCTTAACTACGGCCTCGGCCTCTGGGGGCAGAGGACCAACCACGGTCGGCCGGCCCGGCTTGAGCACCCCCGCCTTTTCCCAGGCAATGTCGGCCAGGGTGGGGCCAAGGCGCTGCCAGTGCTCGCGGCTGAGGGAGGTAATGACGCTGACCAGCGGTGCATCGATCACATTGGTGGCGTCGAGCCGCCCCCCCAGGCCCACCTCCATCACCGCTAGGTCGACCCCGACCTCGGCAAAATGCAGCCAGGCGGCGGCGGTAAACACTTCAAACTGGGTGGGCGAGGGCTGGGCTGGGTCAATGGCCTCCACCACCCGATGCAGCCGCTGGAGCAAGTCTTGGGTCTGAATTGGCTGCTCATTCACCGCAATGCGCTCTCGCCAGCTCACCAGGTGGGGCGAGGTGTAGCGCCCTACTCGATAGCCCGCCGCCCCTAGCACCGCCGACAGGTAGGCGCACACCGACCCCTTGCCGTTGGTGCCCGCCACATGCACCAACGGCACCCGGGCCTGGGGGTTGCCCAAACTTCCTAGCAGCCGCTGAATTCGCTCTAGCCCCAGCTCGACCCCAAACCGCCCAAAGGGGTTGAGCAGCGCTTGAATCTGTTGATCTGGCGGAAAATCTGGAGCTTCGACCACGGGCATCAGTTCTCGTACTGGAGTAGAGAGTTTACCAAATCGCAGTCAACACCTTACTCCAAACCTTGAAAAACTGGGTTGAAGGTTTAGCGCTGGCCAATTTGCTTAGGGTAGTACCTGATCACTATAGCCAAGCCCAGGATGGCGAATTGGCCTATAGCCATCGCCTACAGGCTACCTGTGCAGACGTCCTAACCTCTGTGGCAATGGCCATATCTCTAATCCTGAATCCGGCTGACAAACCCTGGTTGGAAACCGATACGGGGCAGGGCAGATGCCATTTGCCCCTACAGTTTGGCCTTTCTAAAGTTGGAGTTATGGGATCTGAATTTGGTACGATACCAAGTCCAAATCGTATAACCCCGATTCTAAACAAGCGGCTTGCGTAGGGGCAAACGGTGTTTGCCCAGCCCAACCGGGGTTAGCCAAGGCGGATTCAGAATGAGAAGGGGCATCGAGTAACTGCCTAGAATTTTCTGCTCCGCATCCTCACGAAAAAGGCGCAGCGGGGGGCTGCGCCTGAGGTTACGTTCTCAACCAGTTTGGCTAGATAAACTGGGTTACACCGCTTCGGTGTTTTTCTCCCCGGTGCGAATGCGAATAATTTCGTCGACGGGGCTGACAAAGATTTTGCCGTCGCCGATTTCGCCGGTGCGGGCGGCAGAAATAATTTTGTCGACCACAATATCGACCTGAGCCTCCTCAACCACAATCTCAATCTTGAGCTTTTGAAGAAATTCGACCGTGTACTCCGAGCCACGGTAGCGCTCGGTTTGCCCCTTTTGGCGACCAAAGCCGCGCACCTCTGAAACGGTCATGCCGACGATGCCAGCATTGACCAGGGCAATCTTGACCTCGTCAAGCTTAAAGGGACGAATAATAGCTTCTATTTTTTTCATAGATCAAACTGGGTGCTTCAGCGGTTTTCGTTTAGCTTCGGTCTATGTGTATCGGGCTTGACCCCTAGAATACTGTATCGCCCGCTACAAACACACAGAAGTGTAGGGGTAACCAGGGCCGACGGCAGGGCCAAAGCCCCAACTGTTGGGCAGTGCAGCCTAGCGAGAGTTGTTCAACAGCGGCTTCATAATCAAGAAACCAGCTCCAAAGGCGCTGACGATAATCAGCAAAATGGTTGCGGCCAGCCACAGCCCACTCAGGTCTGAGGGCCGTTGGCTCAGCTGGCCGGGGCGGTTAGAGTCAATGCGCTCTTCGGTATAAAGCCGCTGGGGAGGGGCGGCTGGGGGCCGCTGGGGAGGCTTTTTAGAGGATTTTTTGGACTTGGGCTTCACCATTTGGGTGAACTGGTTGGCCAGGGTAGAAACTCCTTCGCCCACTGACTCAGACAGCCGCTCTGGTAAGGATCCCCCCGATTCTTCATCCGCGGGCATCGGGTAGGTAGGGGCCATGGCGTGAGCTTCGGTCACCAGGTGGGCCTCTAGGGGCGATCGCCCTAGGCTGGCGATATCTGTAAGCTGCGGTTGGCTGACCTCAATGGCCTGCTTCAGTCGGGCCGCCGAGTCGGCAAAGCGAATCATTTCCTGGCGCAGCACCTGGTTTTGCTGGTTGAGCTGCTGATTTTGCTGCGTTAACGAGTCGACCATAGCCTGGGTGGCCCGCAGTTCTGTGGCTAGCTCGCGGTACACCGAGATAGGTACAGACGGAGCCTGTCGATTGCCCTGAGGTACCTCGGGGGCAACCGCCCCTGGATAAGCAGATTCGGGAGAATAAGGTGCGTTCATGATGACGGTAGAAGGGGCGTTGAAAAATGAAAAACAAGGCTGAGAATTGGTCTGCCCAAGGGTAGTTCAAATTAGCGTAACTGCAACAGCTTTAGCCAAAAAAGTTTTGCGGACTGGGCCTTTGCTGACTCCCGTAACGTCGAGAGCGGCACCAACCCCGGCGGTATCGTTGGCATGACTGTGACCATAGGGCTGCGCTCCATTTCCCTAGCGCTATCCCCAGGGTACAAATTTACTGCCCACTGCGCCACTGCCCTAGGTGAGTTAGCCTGGATTTGTCATAAATTCTGAACCAACCCGGGCCAGCCGGGTCAGAGGCTCATCCCACAAGAGTGTGGTCATTTAGGAGGGTGGTTATTCGAGTCTTAGGAGTCTCTAGAAAATTCTTGTGGAATAGCCGTCCCGGCTGTCAACTCTCTAGCAACCTCAGGGCCGCGGCGATCGCCCCACTATCGGCCACAAAGCCAAAGCACTGGTTGACGTTGTAGACCGTGGCCAAAGCACAGTAGTCGGGCGAGGTGGTAGCGCTACAGTCGTTGAGCAAAATGCAGTCGTAGCCCAAAAAATTGGCGTCTTGCAGGGTGGCCAGCACGCACTGATCCATATTTACCCCGGCAAACAGCAGAGTGGTTTTGCCCAGGTTGCGCAAAATGCTGTCGAGGGGCGTGTCCCAAAAGCCGCTCATGCGGTACTTATCGACCCAGATATCCTGGGGCTGGGCCTCTAGCTCATCAACCACCGCCGCCGCCCAACTGCCCTTAGTCAACACTGGGGCACCGCTGGCGGGCAGCGGATCGCCCAAGCCCACGCCAACCCCGCTGGGGTTATAGACGTGGTGCAGCCCGGCGCTGATGTTGAGCAGGTCGGGGCGGTTGCCCCAGTTGACCCACACCACCGGCACCTGGGCCGATCGCAGCTGGGGCAGCAGCCGCTGCAGCGGCTCAATAGGCTGACGGGCTGGGGTGACATCGACCCCAATGCTGGCCAGCCAGCCCTTGGGGTGGCAAAAGTCGTTCTGCATGTCGATGACCAGGCAGGCGGTTTTGCTGAGGTCAAACCGCACCTGCTTGGTTTGGGTGGCTACAACAGCCAGCCGGGGCTGAAGCACCTGGCGGCTAATGTCGGCGACCTGGTCGTTGACCCACCAGGCGTTGGGAGGTTGGCCCAGGGGGCGCAGGTTGGAGACATCCATGATGGCCTTTCGGGGTGCGAAGCGGCGGGCTATTTCACCTGGAGGGCGAGCAGCGCCAAACCGGCGGTGACGGCATAGGCTACCGCCACCACCTGAATTTCAGACCAGCCCGACAGCTCAAAGTGGTGGTGCAGAGGGGCCATCTTAAAAAAGCGCTTGCCCACGCCATCGGGGCCTTTGGTGGCCTTGAAGTAGGCGACCTGAATGATCACCGACAGGGTTTCGGCAAAGAACAGCAGGGTTAGCACCAGCAGGGCAAACAGATTGCCGCTGAGAATGCCCACTGCCCCCAGCGCCGCCCCCAATGCCAGCGACCCGGTATCGCCCATGAAGACGCGGGCGGGGTTGTGGTTGTGCAGCAAAAAGCCCAGGCAGGCCCCGGCCATGGCGGCGCAAAAGACCATTAGATCGGGGTGGGTGGGGGCAACAATGGCGGCCAGGCCCATAAAGGCGATCGCGCCGGTGCCGCCCATCAGCCCGTCGAGGCCGTCGGTGAGGTTGGTGGCATTGCTTTCGGCCACCAGCACAAACCCGGCTAGGGGCCAAAACAAGAACCCCAGGGGCAAGCCCAGGCCCAGGGGCAGCGCCACAGTGGTAAGACTGGCGGGGGTCAGGCTGGCGGGCTGACTGGTCAGCACCCACAGACAAAACAGTACGGCCACCGCAATCTGTAGACCCAGCTTGGCGCGGGGAGAAATACCTTTGTTAGACCGGCGCTGAATCACCTGCCAGTCGTCGACCCAGCCGATGGCTCCGTAGGCCAAAGTGAGTAGCGATACGGCCACCGCATCGCGGCTAAAGCCCGTGGCCAACAGCGCTACGACCACCGCCACAGGCACAAAAAAGGCGCCACCCATGGTGGGGGTGCCCGCCTTTTTCAAGTGGCCCTGGGGACCTTCTTGACGAATAAATTGACCGGTTTTGAGGGCCCGCAGCAGGGGTACTGCCGAGAAGCCGAGCAAACTGCTGCCCAGAGCAGCCATCAAAAACGGCACCGTAATTGAAGCACCCAGACTGACAGCATTACCCAAAAGGCCGTCTAGCCCAATAGCGGCGGTGCTCAGCCCCAGTCCCAGCAGCCAAAATAGGGTTTGGCCGTTCAGAGACAGCCGCTTCGATGCCAAAAACTTCGCATCCACGAACAATTCCTCAATTGAATCACACCACACACCCCAGGAGTCTACTGGAAGATCTACCAATTGACTACGGTTGGCAGTAGGAAATAGTCAGGAAGTCTAGGTGAATGATCCCACTGGGTGACGAAGTTTAACAACACTTAACGGCTAATGTGACGATGCCTACAATGCCGGCTACATGAATAGCGACAGTTAGTCGTCGTCATCGTCGAGGGCGAGATCGGTATCGTCATCGTCCTCAAAGCTGTCGTCGTTACCCATCAGGTCTGAGATTTCTTCGTTTTCGGCCTCGTCGGGGATGGTTTCAACCACATCGCGGCTGCGCAGGCGGCCAATGTCCTCCAGCCAGTGCAAGATCGAGGAGTTGCCGGAGGAGGGCAAAATGGGGGCCTTGGCGGTGCGGGGCACCTGGCGCAAAGACGGGTTGTAGTACTTTTCAGACATAGCGGTGGCCCTATAACAAGACACTGAGGAAATAGGCAGACATTCCATCGTAGCAGAGACCCCATTCTGCTGCCCCCTGAAGTTATGCCCTATCATGCCTCTGGGATTGCCGTGGAACTGCGGCTGGAGATGTTGTCGTGGAGGCTGGGGCCATGTTGGGCAAAGTCGAACTACTGGATGCCGTCGCTGGGACCAATCGGGGTATTAACAGCAGCCCCGGCGATCGCAGCACGATTCAGGCGGCGGCGGCCACCCTGGAGGGCCGCAACCCCACCTCCGCCCCGCTGGAGGCCACCGATCGCCTCAACGGCGACTGGCTGCTGCTCTACACCACCAGCCGCGAGCTGCTAAACATCGATCGCCTGCCCCTGGCTTCCCTAGGCCCCATTTACCAGTGCATTCGCCTGGCCGAAAACCGCATCTACAATATTGCCGAGGTGGATGGGCCACCCCTGTTGTCGGGCCTGGTGGCGGTGGCGGCCACCCTAGAGCCGGTGTCGGACCGGCGGGTGAATGTGGGTTTTGAGCGAGGCGTGGTCGGTCTGCGGCAGGCCCTGGGCTACAGGTCTCCAGCCCACTTTATTGAGACCATGCAGACCACCCCTAAGTTTTCGCTGCTGCAGGGCATTGATTTCACCATTAACCGCGATCGCCAGTCGGGCTGGTTAGAGGTCACTTACCTAGACGACGACCTGCGGATTGGGCGCGGCAACCAGGGCAGCCTGTTTGTGCTGCAAAAGGTGTAGGCGGGCTGGGGCGGCGTCAAAACTACAATTTATAGCGCTGGCCATTGCGCTTAGCACACCGGTCCCTAGCACTGGCTAGAACTGGGGCAGCGCAAGGGCGTATAGCCATCGGGCCAGGAGAATACGAAATGTCCTAACCGTTCTAGCGATGGCTACAAGGCTTGACATACCCCTAGGCCGCAGCTTCTACCGAGGCGCGGTTCGCTTTGACAATGGCGCAACAGTCGGCTACCGAGGCGCGATCGCCCATGGCCGTCACCAGCGCCTCGAAGGCGTCGCGGTGCTTTTCGATCAGGGTTTTGGCCTGGAGGGTAGCCCAGCGCTGCTTGAGCGGGGCTTCGTTGGGCGATCGCCCCAGGGTCTGCCAAAACAGAGTTAGGGCAGCGGTGTCGTCGCCCCCCCCCTGGGCATCGCCGTAGACTATCTGTTCGGCGGCCATGCCCGCCATCCACACCTGACAGTAGCGGTCAATGGTTTGGGGCGTGAGGTGGCTGAGACCGCCCAGGTCACCGGGGCCAAACACCACGCCACCCTGACCGGGAATGCCCTGCCGCCACGCTTCCCAGGTGTTGAGGGTATAGGCCTCAACCGGAATGTCGAGCAGCACCGCCGCCAAAAAGTGCCCCGCCTCGTGGTGCAGCACCCGCTGGCGGTGTTCGGGCGAGGCCCAAGCCACGGTATCCATGAGGATGTCGCCAATACGGCCCCCCAGACCCAGCTGGTCAGCGCTAAAGACCCCCAGCCACACGGCGACAAACACCGCCACCACCGCTGGCGACAGGTGAACGATCGGCCCTAGCAGGCTGGCCATGGTCACCCCGAAGATGACCACGGCAATGGTGTTGAGGGTGGTGTCGCGCATGCAGTTTCCAAACCCATTGAAAAGAAAAAAAGCTTGAGCAGGGCTGGGTTCAAACCAGGCCTAGCACTGCTCTATGGTAGCGAGGATGGTGAGCCGGGGCTAGGGTTTCAAAGATGCTGGCCTCTAGTCGTTTGGCGGAAAGGGGGGCGATCGAAAACTGGCTGCGCCACCGGTCTACACCCCCACCCGGGTCGCCTCCTTGGGCCTAAGTGGGCCTACAGTTAGGGGCCGTCTACTCGCTGTAGAAAGTTTCCAGGCTGGTGCGATCGCCCACAAACCGCCAGTGCCAGGGCTCAAAGGCCACCCCCTGAAAGTTGTCGGGCGGAAATGACAGCTCGTAGCCGTAGCGCACGGCGTTGGTTTCCATCCATTGGTAGGCGCGGGTGTCGACAAAGTCGTTGTTGAGGTTGGTACCGGCCTGGTTGCGATCGCCAATGTCGATGGCGTAGCCGGTGTGGTGTTCGCTG
>DASQNN010000283.1:0-9486 GCA_035644955.1 Nodosilinea sp.
GCGATCGCAGTCCACATAGCCACCCGCCCTATGCTGCTGGTTGAAGGGCAACAACTCCGTAGGCGTCGCTGGAGAGATAGCTCTGGGCCGCCTGCAGCACGTCTTCTACGCCTAGCTTTTGAATGTAGGCCGGGTAGTTGAGGCCTTCGGCAATGTCGCCGGTCAGCGTGTGGTAGTAGCCGTAGAGGCCAGCGCGATCGCTGGGGGTTTCGTTGGCAAAAATAAACCGATTGGCCACCTGGGTCTGCACCCGGCGCAGCTCAGTCTGGCTGACCGGTGCCTGGGTAACGGCGGCAATGTGTTGGGCGATCGCCACCTCTACCACAGACAAGTTCTCGGCAGGCAGCTGGGCCGACACCATAAACGCCCCCTGGTGGGCCAGGGTCATGTTGGTACAGCTAATGCTGGTCACCAGCTTGCGGTCTTCGCGCAGGTCGCGCACCAGGCGCGAGGTCAACCCCCGGCCCAGCACCGAAGCCAAAATATCCAGGCCGTAGGTGTCGTCTAGCTGGGCCACACCGGGCACCCGCCAGGCCATCACCAGCCGCGCCTGGGCCAGGGCTGTGTCGTGGTGTACGGCCCGCTGCACCGTGGCAAAGGGAGGCTCCAGGTCGCCCGTCAGCAGCGGCTTAAACCGCTCGATGGAGTCGGCGGCACCGGGGGCGGCGGTGCGCTGGGCCATGGCCTGCCCAAAGCCCTCAGCCACCGTGGCAATCAGAGTTTCTACCGGCAGGTTGCCTACCGCCACCGCCGTCATACTCTGGGGCTGGTACCAGGTGCTATGAAACTCTCGCATTTGCGCCGGGGTTAGCTCTTCTACCACAGCGGTGGGGCCCAGTACGGGGCGGCGGTAGGGCAGGCGGTCAAACACCAGCTCCATGGTGCGAGCGTAGGTGCGGCGACGGGGGTTGTCGTCAGCGCGGCGAATTTCTTCTAAAATCACCGGACGTTCGCGCTCAAAGTCGCCATCACTCAGACGCGGGGCCATCACCATCTGAATTTGCAGCGGGGCCAGGGTGGCAAAGTCTTGGGGAGCGGTAGTGATGTAGTACTTGGTATAGTCTTGGCTGGTGGCGGCATTGGTAAATGCGCCCCGCTCTTCCACCCGGCGCTCAAACTCGCCGCACTGCAGCTGCTGGGTGCCCTTAAAAATCATGTGCTCTAAAAAGTGGGCCATGCCGTTAATGGCATCACTTTCGACCGCCGAGCCTACCCGCAGCCAGAGGCTCAGGTTAACCACCTCCAAGGGCATTTGCTCAGCAATGACCGTCAGGCCGTTGGGCAGGCGACGAATGGTGGGCGAAACCAGGCGAGAAGGCAAATCAGCGGTCGCTGAGAGCAAAGCCATAGAAAAAACTTGCAACCTAAAAAAACATTAAGCCTGAAAAACGCGAACCTCTGAATATCTTAACGACTGAACCGTCTGCCTGGCACATTCATCCACCGACGCCCCCGAACCCTTTACCAACCCGATCGCTGAACCACGGCACGCCCAGTATAGGGAGACCCGTTTTAGCACCAGGGCCAAAATGGCAGAATTTGGTGTCCCATTCTGGCAAAAGTATTGTAAATTCCTGGTATGCGGCCTGTTCCGGGGAGATTCCATGGGCACCTGGATTAAAGAGACAGACATTGCGATTTACCTGATGCAGGGGGGCTACTGGATCTCTCGGATCACCAAATATCCATCTAGCAGCAATCCCAAAGAGCAGGTGGTGAATGTTGGCAGCCTTAAGACGTGGTTTTTGCGCAACGACTACCCCCGCGCAATGACGGTGTCGATTGGCACCGGGGCACCGGAGCCCCAGCCCATGCCGCCGCCGCCACCACCGCCGCCACCGGGCAACACCATCAACGCTGCTGGGCTAGAAATTGTGAGAGGGTTTGAGGGTTTGAGCCTTAGCGCCTACCCCGACCCCGGCACCGGAGACGAACCCTGGACCATTGGCTACGGCCATACCTCTGCCGCCGGGCCACCCCAGGTGTATCAGGGCCTTACCATTACCCGCGCCGAGGCCGAAGAGATTCTCAAGCGCGATTTGGCCAAGTACGAGAAGGCTGTGGCTAACGCGGTCACTCGCACCCCCACCAGAGATCAGTTTTCGGCCCTGGTGTCGTTTACCTTTAACGTTGGCCCTGGTCATTTTCAGTCGTCAACGCTGCTGCAAAAGCACAATGCGGGCGACTTCGCCGGGGCCTCAGAGGAGTTTGGCCGCTGGGTCTACGCTGGGGGCAACGTAATGCCCGGTTTGCAACGGCGACGACGAGCCGAGCGCGCCCTCTACCGCAGCGAAGACTGGCGGCAGTTTATGTAGGCCAACGGCGTTGTAGGCCGAAGGACACGCGAAGCCGGGGGCTGGGCCAGCAACATGGCCCCAGCGGTCACTCTGGCTGTCCACCCAAACCCTCGCCATCAGAGCACCAATCAATGGCGACCCCACCTATAAACCGGCTCAGGGGCTATATGGTCTGCCCAGGGCAGCGGGCCAGTCGGGCCACCTACTATAGAGAGCAGTGCAAAGGAAAGCATTAAGACCTGTGAATCGTTCCCACAGTTAGCGGACCTAGGTTGGGAAAAATAGGTGAGTAACGATCACTCGCGTGGTTATTGAGTAGCCGTTTCTCTCAAGACTGTCCAGGCTAATGCTCTAGGGTGGCGGGTAGCTCCATGCACCTGGCTGAGTTGACCGGCCTCAATGCGGATGCCTTTTGAGATGGAATACTCTAAGACCGCTTTCGCCCCTAAGAGCTTAGTGTATGACCGATGATTGGACATTAGCTGATCCCAACTCTAGATCGCCCCTTGGGGGTGAGCAACCCTCGGGGGTTGGTCCCATCAGCGATGTTCAAGCCGATGTCCAAGCTTCTGACCGGCACTTGAATGCGGTGCTGGAAACCATGGCCCTGGCGGGGCTCGTGGTCGATGCTAACGGCGACATTTTGCTCTGCAATGACTACCTACTGACCCTGACGGGCTGGCAGCGCCAGGACGTGATGGGGCGCAGCTGGTCAGAACTCTTTATTCCAACCGACCAGCGGCAGGCGCTTAAGGCAATGTTTGCTGCGGCGATCGCCCAAGGGCAGTGCCCCGCCTACCACGAGAACGAGATTCTGACCCGCAGCGGCGATCGCCGCCTGATCGGCTGGAACAACACCTGCTTTGCCGACCCCGATGGCCGCCTGCGGTACATCACCAGCATTGGCCAAGACATTACTGACCAGCGCCAGACCAACCAGCGGCTGCGGGACAGCGAAAGCCGCCTGCAAGTGGCCGCCAACCTGCCGGGGGTAGCCATGCGCTACGTGCTCACCCCTGACGGAACAGAAACTATCCCCTACATTAGCCAGGGCTGCGCCCAGGTTTGGGATCTGGAGCCGGAGCAGGTGCAGGGGGAGCCCGACCGGCTGTGGCAGACGATTCACCCCGACGATCGCGATGCTGTGCGACACCTGGTGCAGCACTCTGGCGATGCCCTGACCGCCTGGTTTTGCGAGTGGCGTATTGTAACCCGGACGGGGCAGCACAAGTGGCTGCAGGGCATGGGCCGCCCTGAGCCTCTGGCCAACGGCGATATTGCCTGGGATATGGTGGTGCTCGACGTCAGCGATCGCAAACAGACCGAGCAGGCCCTGGTGGAAGCCAACCAGCAGATGCAGGCCTTTATCGACAACACCCCCGCGCTGGTCAACTTGTTTGACGCCAGCGGGCGCTACGTGCAGGTCAATCAGGCCACGGCCGCCCAGTTTGGCCTCAGCCCCCAGGAGATGGCCGGCAAATGCTTTGCCGACCTGCTGCCAGCCGCCGTGGTCAACACCTTTATGGACCGGGTACGACAGCTGGTTGCCACCCGAGCCCCCCTCACCGTCGAAGACACCCTGCTCATCAACAACGAGCAAAAGGTGTACAGGTCGGTGCTCTTTCCGGTCAACACTGCCAGCGACGGCAGCCCCGTCTTTGGGTCGGTGGCCACCGACATCACCCCCCTAGTCAATGCCCAAGCGGCCCTACGCCGCCAGGCCGACGAAGAACGCCTGATTCGCGCCATTACCCAGCACATTCATCAATCCCTGGATGTCAACCAGATTTTGCAGACCACCGTGACTGAGGTGCGGCAGTTTTTGCAGACCGACCGGGTACTCATCTATCGGTTTAACCGCGATCTCAGCGGCACCATGGTGGTTGAGGCGGTGCTGCCGCCCTGGGTAGCCACCCTGGGTCTCACCCTGGAAGACACCTGCTTTCGCACCACCCCTGAGCTAGTCGACCGCTACCGCCAGGGCCAGACCCACCACATCGACGACACGCACCAGGCCGGCATTGACCCCTGCTACCGCAACCTGCTGACCCGCTTTCAGGTGCAAGCTAACCTGGTGGTACCCATTAACTGCGGCGGCGAGCTGTGGGGGTTGCTGTGCGCCCACCACTGCCGCGGGCCGCGCCAGTGGCAGCCCAAAGAACGAGCGCTGCTGTCTCAGCTGGCCGACCAGGTTGCCATTGCCCTACAGCAGAGCGAGCTGCTGAGCCAAACCGCCACCCTGGCCCAGCAGGAAAAGCTGCTCAACAACGTTATCAGCGCCATCAGCGACAGTCTAGATCTCGCCACCCTGCTGCAGCGGGCGGCGACCGAAATGCTGCATACCTTCAAGGCCAGCCGCGCTCTGGTTATTCTCTGCCAAGCCACCGACTCGCACATGGTGCATACCAGCACCGCCATCGAGCCCGGCTGCGATGACTTAAAGCACCAGGTCATCCCCATTGACGGCAACCCCCATGCCCAAAAAATACTGAACCAAGAAGATCCGGTCGTCGTTGACGACGTCACCCAAGAGCCCACCTTAATTCCCCAGCTAGCCCTGGCCCGGGCGCTGAATATAGGGGCTATGCTGGCGGTTTCGATTCGCTACCGGGGGGTGGTCAAAGGCATTCTCAGCGTGCACCAGTGCCCCAGCCCCCGCCGGTGGAGCAAGGCCGAAGTCAAGCTGATCAAGCGCCTGGCCGACCACCTGGCGATCGCCATTCACCAGGCCGAGCTGTACGCCCAGGCCCAGGCCGAGTTGGCCGAGCGCAAACGCCTAGAGGCCCAGCTCCGCTACGATGCCTCCCACGATCGCCTCACCGGCCTGCCCAACCGCACGCTGTTTTTAGAACAGCTAGCCCAGGCCATCGACCAGCTCCATGAACACTGCCAGTACCAGCCTCCCCTGGTGCCCCCTACGCCCGAGGGTTTGCCCCACGACCCTGGCTGCGATCGCCAATTTGCCCTGCTATTTCTAGACCTAGACCGCTTCAAGGTCATCAACGACAGCCTAGGTCACGCCATTGGCGACCATCTGCTTCAGGTGGTCAGCCAGCGACTGACCACCTGCCTGCGCCCCGTCGATATGGCCGCCCGACTGGGGGGCGACGAGTTTGTGGTGCTGCTGACCAACCTCAGCGATGCCACAGTGGCCGTCACCATGGCCCAGCGCATTCACACCATTCTCGAAGCGCCGGTGCTGCTGGATGGCCACGAGGTCTTTATCCACGCCAGCATTGGCATTGCCCTGAGTTCTAATGCCTACACCGACCCCAACCAGGTGCTGCGCGATGCCGATATCGCCATGTACAAAGCCAAGGGCAGCAACCGCGAGTACGCCATTTTTGACGCCCCCATGCACACCCTGGTCATGCAGCAAATGCAGCTCGAAAACGATCTGCGCCGGGCCCTAGAGCGCTCAGAACTGCGGCTGCACTACCAGCCCATCATCAACTTGGCCAACGGCCAGGTACAGGGATTCGAGGCCCTGGTGCGGTGGCAACACCCCCAGCGGGGCCTGGTGCCCCCCATCGACTTTATCCCAGTGGCCGAAAATACAGGGCTGATTACCATCCTCGACCTGTGGACCCTCAACGAAGCCTGTCGCCAGCTCAGCCAGTGGCAGCGGCAGTTTTCCGCCAGCCGCCACCTCACCGTCAGCGTCAACCTCTCGGGCAAGCAGTTTGTGCGCCCCGACCTAATTCGGCAAATCGACCAGGCCCTAGAGCGCAACGGTTTGCAGGGACAGCATCTCAAGGTCGAAATCACCGAGAGCGTGCTGATTCAAAACGCTCAGATGGCCATTGATCTACTCAAACAGCTGCGCCAGCGCCAGATTCAGATCTGCATGGATGACTTTGGCACCGGCTACTCATCCCTCAGCTACCTGCATCGGTTTCCCATCGACGTGCTCAAAATCGACAAGTCGTTTGTTACCACCCTGCACAGTCCCAATCAGAGCCAGAGCAACTACGAAATTGTCAAAGCGATTATTAGTCTGGCCACCAACCTCAACCTGACGGTAGTAGCCGAGGGCATCGAAACCGCCGTGCAGGCGCGCTACCTCAAGGCGCAGCAGTGCCAGGGTGGGCAGGGCTACTATTTTTCTAGACCCCTATCGGTAGAGGCGGCCACGGCCTTTGTCGCCCAAGTCAACGACTCATTCCTCACCAAAGCTCTGCCTCCCGCTAAAACGGAAAGGGTTTGTAAGGAATCCACTGGGCCCACAGCTTAGCCAGAGTGCCGTTGACAATCAGCTGGTTGAGAGCCTGGTTGAGGGCTTCTAGCAGTTCCCGGTTGCCGGGCAATACCCCAACGCCAAAGGGGTGCTGGGTTGACATTTGAAAGGCCACTCGCAGGGTGTTGGTGTCGGCTTCGGCGGTAAGCAACACCAGGGCATCGCCCACCAGCGCGTCGATGTCGCCCTGCCCCAAGGCCGTCAGCATGGCCGGCAGGGTTTGGTCGGCTCCGGTAAAGGGCACCCACTCCAGGTCGGGCAGGGCTTCGATCAGGGCCAGCGGCGTGCTGCCGGCCAACATGCCCAGGCGCTTGCCCACTACGTCTGGAACGTCGCGGATGGAGCTGTCTTCGCGCACCAGCACGGCTTCATCGAAGCGCCCGTAGGGGCGGGTAAAGTCGGCCCAGGCGCGACGGTCTTGGGTAATGGCCTGGCTAAACCACACCACGTCGTAGTCCCCAGTGGCCAGGGCGGGGTAAAACTGCTGGGGGGCAATGTCAAACCACACCGGCTCTAGCCCTAGCAGGTCGCCCACCGCCCGGACTACGGCGGGCTCGTACCCCAGGCGATCGCCCTCCTGCAGAAAGCTCATGGGGCGAGCGTCAAAATCGCTGGTAATAATCGCTAGCTGACCGGGGTGAACGGTGGTAAAGTCCATAACCACGACAAAAGACCTAAGGGTATTGTGACACCAATCCTGATCTGCCTAGGAGGGCTGTCTCCCCCCAGCTCTATGCCCTCCCCTTGCCCCTGAAATCACTTCTGGAATCGCCCCTGAAACCGCGCCCGGAGTCGCCCTTGAAATCGCCCTCCTTTCGTGGAATGGTGAAGACAGTACTGCAACCCGGCGCGAGAGCTAAATGACTGTTGGTAATCCTGCTTCTGACCCCGCCTTTGAATCCCTGCGCAACTTTCGTCCCCTGCTGCTCAAGGCCCACAAGATTTTGATGGATGCCGAGAGAGACCACTATGAGGCCCACCACGGGGCGATCGCAACCAAGGGAGACTACTTGCGGCTGGTGCTCAGCCACGAGCAGTTTAGCTGGCTGCGGCCCATTTCTCAGCTCATTGTGCAGATCGACGAAGTGCTGATGTCGAAACAGCCCCAACCCCTAGAGCGCGCCCCCGAGTTGCTCAACCAGGCTCGCCACCTGCTGCACGACACCGAAATTGGCCAGGTGTTTCAAGATCGCACCCGGCTAGTGGCCAGCAGCAACCCCGAAATGGCCGCCATGGCCCAGCGCATGGACGAGCTGATGCAGCCCTACGGTCGCCCGCCGGGGTCTAACCCGGCCTAATTTACCGCAGAATCTACCGCAGACGATTCGCAGTGCAAGCGGCCATCCTGTGCAAAGATAATAGGGTTGCAAAAAAGAAAGTTCCCACCTGAGTGCCAGGCGCTAGGGAGGATTGAGTAAGAGCGAGTGTGTGTTATGAACGTTGGCGAACGCGTCCGAATCAAAGAGTCGGTTATTTTTTATCACCACCCGCTGCACCGCAACGAAGCCTTTGACGCCAAAGGTTTAGAGGGCGTTGTTGTGAACATTCTTGCCGACTACAAGGGCCGCCCCATCAGCCCCAACTTTCCGGTGCAGGTAGAGTTTCAGGTCGACGGCGCCAAACGCCCCATGCGCGCCCACCTCAAGCAAGACGAGCTAGAGAGTCTGTAGCCCCAAGCTTAGGCTCTTGCCCCGCGCTTTGGCTACAGCCAATTCACAAAGTGCAGCCGACGAACATGTGTGAACGACCATGCAGCCGACTTAGATCGAGCGCCGGTTGAACAGGGTCAGCAGGTTCACCTCCGATCGCATCTGCTCTAGATCACGGCGGTTTTCGGCCGCGATCTGGTAGTACCACTGGCAGTAGGCCTCTAGGTGATCTCGGTGCTCCACCTCCAGGCGAAACTCTTGGGCCGCCTGGTGTAGCTCCAGGTACTCAATCACATCCTGGGGCGTGGCCAGCGATCGCGGCAATAGGTATTCGAACATAGCAGCCCAGTGCATACACTGGTTTATCATAGCTTCTGGGCTGGTTTGGATGGGGATGGGTAAGGGAGTAAGGGAGTGAAGATCGTCCCCACACTTCCATCGCCTCATCGCCCTCATCCCCTCACCGCCTCATCGTCTTACTCAGTCTCCCCCGCCCCCAGCAGCCCCGCCACGGCCAAACAGCCCCAGCCCACCATGAGCACGGCACCGCCCACCGGGGCGACTGCGCCCAAAAGGGTTTGTCCGGTCAGGGCCAGGGCGTAGAGACTGCCCGAAAACACCACTGTACCCGCCACGAAAGCCCACCCCGCCGCCGTCAGCAGCCCCGGTGCCCCCAGTCCCTGGCTGCGTACCAGAGCCACCATCAGCAGGGCCAGGGCGTGGTACATCTGGTAGCGAGCGCCGGTTTCAAATACCGCCAGCAGGCGATCGCTGAGCTGAGGCCGCAGAGCATGGGTGGCAAAGGCCCCCGCCGCCACCGCCGTACCCCCCAGCACCGCCGCGATCGCGATCAACAGTCGCTCTAACGTCATGGCTGCCCTGTTGCTAGCTGTCCTGTTTCTGGCTGGCTCGTCCCTAGAGGCATTGAGTTTACTGGTCTTTAACCGCTTCTAGCATTCTCGAAAAGTAGAACTGGGTCTTGGTCAACGTTCGTCGCTCAATGCGCCAGCCGTCGGCCTCTAGAGCTTTTACAATATCGGCCTCCCGGTGCAGATAGGCGCGAGTGGTCTTGCTTGGCCCCGGAAAAAACTCGCCCACCTTCTTCAGCGCGCTGTAAAACAGCGTCTTGGGCGCAAAACTCATAATCAGACGCGACTCCGCCAAAGCGCCCAGGTGGCTAATCATGCCCTGCACCTTGTCTTGGGGGTAGTGAATGAGCACGTCTAAACAGATTACCGTGTGGTAGCTACCGGCCAGCTCTTCCAGGTCTTTGACCTCAAAGGTGGGCAGGTTTTTGCCCTCC
>DASQNN010000284.1:0-4513 GCA_035644955.1 Nodosilinea sp.
TCGAGCCAGGCTGACTGACTCAGCGCGATCGCACCGAGCGACAGCAACCCGAGGCCCAAAAATCCGGCGATATAGGCTCGCCCCCATCGGGGCGTAACTGCTTTGAAGCTCACCATTGCGATTGGCTCCCGTGCGTCTCCAACGTTCTCGACTCGCCCACTGGGGTGCCCTGGTTAACAGCGGCGGGCATTGACCGCTGTCACCCTACAGGGTTTGAGGTATACGGTTCACGGCAGGCTGCGAACCTGAAACCGTGAACCGTATACCGTTAACTCCACTAACCGGTTAAAACGGCAGGGCTAGTTGGCCGGTGCCAGGTAGGGGAAAGCCGGCACCAGGGGATCATGGCCCTGGGCCGGGTTTCCAGGCGTGCCAAAGTAGGACACGTTGTCGGTTGTGATCGCGCCTTCGGTCAATACGGCGAGGGTGATATCGACCACATCATCCAGCAGTAGCCGCCCCCGAATTGGGCTACCCTTAGCATTTAGGGCATTGGCGTAGCCGCTAGGCCCGGTCGTATCAATGCGCATGACATCGGGCAAAAACGCCTGGATCAAGGCATCGGCTCTGGCATCGCTATTGCCGAGCGCCAGCAGCGTTTGTTTCACTTCTCCGACGATGGGGGCTGCCGCACTGGCCGCCGGTTCTCGGCCAGCCAAAGCTGCCGCCTCAAAGGCGGGATCGACGCTGTTTAGGGTGTTTAAGAAGTCGTTGCTGACCACCAATCCTTCATTCACCGCAGGGCGGGCCAGGCGCTCTACCTGGTTAAATTTTTGGCTCCCTGGCACCGTCACCGTCAGCCACACATCAAAGGTGGTGGCAGCTGCCGACCCCTGCAACAGGTCAACCGGCAGCTGAACGGCGATCGAATTGACGTTATACCCTTTGGTAAAGTCTACGGCTGTACCAGGGTCACGAAACCCGACCGCAGGCCCCTTACCCAGGGCCCCAGCCCGCACCCGAAAGAACTGTTCTACATCAAAAAAGAACGGATCTTCGCGCAGTCCTGCAAATACTTGAACGGTTGAGCCGTCCACACTGGCTGAATTGAGAATGGGGTTCTCTCGCAGCGCCGTTGTCTGACCTTTAATAACGTCTTTGCTGCCGTTTTTGGTAATTGTTAGGGTGTAGTCTTGCCGGTTGTTGCCGTCCGGCGCACCAAATTCAAACGTTAGGACAACGTCAGACAACCCATCCGGCGTAGCGTCATTGTCGGCAACGCGGGCAATATTAAACTTGTACTGCGCCCGAGTGCTGAAATAGTACTGCTGCCCCGCCAGAGAGCGGGGGTTGGTGTTCATAATCAGCACTAAGTTGTCCGGCGAAGCGCTGGCGTTTTGATCGCTTTCCCGAAACACATACAAATCGGTCAGGTTGAGGTTGCGGCCTTTGATTTCCGACTCACCGTCGTCGTGGTCAGAGGCATTGACAAACACAGCGCCTGCGCCAATGGTGGTTGCCAGCCCCAGCACTAGCCCAGCGGCATATAAGGCTTTTTTGAAGGTTTGGTTCGTGATTTTCATGATGAGTGTGATCCTTGATTGTGGTTAGGAACTACGGAGCCGGGGTCTTGGGGGCTAAGCGGTTGAGAAAAATTCTGAAAAAGACTTTAGATGAGCTTGGGAAAACGTCTTCCCGAATGGTGGGCAGTGCCCACCCTACGACGCCCAGAATTTTTGGGCAAAGGAAGTTCTTGGCTGGAAATCGCCTTGCTAACCGTCGCGCGAAGGCCCCGTTTGCGACGCAGCCAGAATGCGGCGCTACGCCATTCCATTGGGATATTGGTGTTGAGAAATCTCAGCCCGCAAGACTCGTGAACGGGATAACAAGACCGTCAGTGCGATCGTCTAGGCGATCGCACTGACCTCAGGGGTGAGCGTCACAATTAAGTCGTTAAAGTCGAAATCTCCAGCATCTTCGAAGAGCCAAGTATTGCCCTCGCGCTTAATTCGCGCTTGACCGAGGGCGGCATCGCCAACCGTAGCCAAGTTGTTGATGTCGCCATTAATCAGCAGTGCCGGCGCGTAGTAAGTGCCGCCCAGCAGATCCAGCGCCACATCGATCATCTGATTGTTGTTAACCGTCAAGGCAATGCCATCGAGCAGATTGGCGGCGGCGGCGGCTTCATAGCCGGCCTCCCCAGGCAGCAGGCCCCCTACCCGCCCCAGGGCATCGGTTTCGTAAAAGGCCAGCACGTTATTGAAGAGCGCCTCCCGGGAGAGCTGCTGAATAACGTTGACCGCCACGTTGCGATCAAAGCCCGTCAGGTCAAACAGCTCAGGCAGAGGGGCGGGGCCAGCCATCGGCGGAATGGTTTGAGCGCCGGTTAAGGCAATGGTGTAATTGCCGCTGCTCAGGCTTTCTCCAGCAAACCCGATCAGAGGGCGATCGCCACCCGGGCCGTTGGGTAGCGAAATGCCGTCAAACGAGGCATCAGCAAAGATGTCTCCGCCAGCGCTGACAGGGTTGTAACCAAAGCCAGAAATCGCCAGAAAATAAATACCCGGGCTAAGCGGGTTCGCCATAGATGGCAAGGTGGACTGGACCGAACCAAACAGATCGTCATTGCCAAAGACACCGTTGCCCATGGCATCAAACAAAAACAGCTGAGGATCTTCCAGCAGGCCAGTAGGAATCCCCAGCGTGTTGTCGATCGGCAGGTCGAGCAGCGTTTCCCGACTCAGCGTCGTTGCTGAAAAGGGCTGATCGCCCGAAATAAAGATTTGAAAGAGATCGGCATCGCCGGAAAGGCTGCCAGAGATAGAGGTCAACGGCTGAACCAGATCGGCAGCGATGGGGACAGCCCCGTCAAGACCTTCTCCAGCATCGTTAGCTTCGACAAATGAAAGGGGTTGAGGGGGGGCAGACGTTGTCTCAGAAGCCGCAGCTTCAGAATCAAGGGGGCTCATGCAAACACTCCGCACGGTGCCTGGATATAGCCAAAGCACCCTGTTTGGGTAAGGTTTTCATGCCTTTTACGACTGAGCTCTCAAACGCGGATTTAAATCTGGAAAGACGCGACAAAACTTTACAAACTCTTGATAGTGGAACTCCTTGCTTCCCTAAACCCGTGGAGTACCCTCTCGCCGCCAAGTTTGGCTATGGCCTGTCGGCGATATTAGGGCGTTTTTATCTGATCTACTGATCTACTGGCGGAACCACTGGCGGAATTTCCCTTGGTTGCCGATCGCCCTAGCGTACCTCCTCATAAAACCGCTTCAGGGCCGTAGCGGGCACCCCCACTCCCCAGAGCAGCCCAATCATTAAATAAATGGTGTTGGCCTTCAGGGCTCCCCAGGCGGCAACCCGCCGGTCTGAGGACTGCACAACGCGGTTAATCTGGCGAATGCGCCCTCGGCGACACAGCTTTAGGCACAGGTCGGCCTCTTCCATAATCGGCAGGGCGGGGTCGAAGCCACCGCAGGCCCAAAAGTCGGCGCGGCGGCAAAACATGACCTGGTCGCCAAACAGCAGCCGCAGCCCGCGCGCAAAAAATAGGTAGGGCCGAAACAACAGCGGCGCGTAGTAAGTCTTGAGGGCGTTGTGCAGCGAAATGCCCCAGCGAACCGATTTGGCCCCCGTCATCAGCGAGATAAACCCGCCGCAGGCTACCCCTGGGCTAGCCAGAGTGCTCTGCACCACTCCTACCAGGTCGTCAGGCACCAGCGTATCGGCGTGGAGAAAGCACAGGATATCGCCCTTAGCGGCGCTGGCCCCCAGGTTCATCTGCACCGCTCGCCCAGCAGCTGGCGACTGGAGCACGGTAAGGGGCAGGCGATCGCCATAGGCGCGGGCGATCGCCACGGTGCGATCGGTGCTGCCGCCGTCGACCACCACTACCTCGTGGGGGGGCGGGTTGAGGGCTTGCAGGCTACCCAGGGTGCGGCCCAGGCAGCTGGCCTC
Source organism: Nodosilinea sp. (assembly GCA_035644955.1). Lineage (GTDB taxonomy): Bacteria > Cyanobacteriota > Cyanobacteriia > Phormidesmidales > Phormidesmidaceae > Nodosilinea. The sequence continues at coordinate 3,904 of DASQNN010000284.1, forward strand.
ATTCCAAACCGGGATGATGATTGAAACCGACATAGGCAGAAGAATTAGGGTGGGCTAACGGCAGTACGGCACACCCCCATGACATGGATGGCTCGTAAGTGAATGGCCCATGAAATGAATGGCCCGTGAAATAATGGATCGGAGCCCAAGGAGCGAGGGCGATTGCCCCCTTTGCCCCGCTTAGATTCTAAGCGTTAACTCCCCAAGCAGCCGAAAGAAGCCTCACCTCCAAGAATATTTTTGCTGCCTATGGTTAATGGCTCGCCTTCAGTGCTATATTAATTAACGCGATTATGGCGGGTGTAGCCAAGTGGTTAAGGCAGTGGATTGTGATTCCACCATTCGTGGGTTCGAACCCCATCGTTCGCCCTTCTCGTGTGTAGAGTAATAAATAATTTTCCGTAATGCTGTATTCCTACGGCGCTATGGTAGATTTGCTGCGGTTGCAGTCAATTCGCCATTCAAAGTCGAGTGCGGGAGTGAAGCACGCTAAGACGCTGGGGAGTCGTCAGCAAGTTTCGTTACACTATAATAGCCTTCTCAAGCGCATATAATGGGCATCTTCCCGCAATATGAGCGCACTTCACCGGCTAGCCATGACTCAAACCAC
>DASQNN010000285.1:0-16543 GCA_035644955.1 Nodosilinea sp.
TGGTTTAGAAGGGCAAATTTCTCGCTACGCCGGGGCGCTGCGCTACGCCGAGCTGCTGCCGCTTAAAGAAGCCGGCGTAGACTATCTGGCCCTCGGCCACATCCACAAGAATTACAGCGCTGAGGGCTGGGTGTTTAACCCGGGTTCTCTAGAGGCCAACAACGTCGATGAAAGCCGCTTCCAGCGGGGGGCTTATCTAGTTGAGCTGTCGCCCCAAGGCATTGACGCACAGCTACAGACCGACTACTTTCAGCGCCCCATTGTGCGCCTGGAGGTGGTGGCCAAGGGGCAGGAGAGCCTAGATGAGCTAACCCAGACGACCATGGAGCGAGCGATCGCCGCCGCCGCCCACCACCAGGACGATACGGCCCCGATTCTAGAGCTAAAAATCACCGGTCAGGTGGGCTTTGACCGTTTGGAACTAGACACCCGCCGCCTTCAGGAGGCGATCAAGGCGGCCAGCAACGCGCTGGTGGTGCTAATTAAATACGATGTAGAGGATGTAGCTTACCAAACTCCCTTGCACGAAGGCCAAAACCGAATTGAAATTGAGCAGTCTATCTTTGAAGACATGCTCACCGCCCACCGCGACTACAAAACCCGCGCCCCAGAACTGGCCCGGGGGCTAACCGATCTCAAAGACCGCCAGCTTTCCGGAGCCGATGAAATCGCCCTTTATGGTCTGGTAGAAACGCTGCTAGGCCTCGATGAAGTGACAGAAGCACCCGAACCAGAGGCAGCCTCTCGTTTGCCATAGCACCGGAACTAGTACTTGCTCAAGCTGATTGTGACCAGCTCTAACGGCTTGGGTTTAGGAAGTACGGTTTCAGGCAGGTCGTGAACCTGAAACCTAAAACCTTGGCCCCCCACCAACCCATCATCTTTAGCTTGGCAGACTACTAGTTCTATAGAGCTAATTACATAAACCAAATGGTTAGAAAGTGACGCTGCTGCCAGATCATAGCCACACCGCTAACGGCCACAAAGGCAAACACCAGCTGCCGAAACTGCTGCGCCGACATTTTTGCCAGCACCTGCTTGCCCAGCCAGTTGGCTGGAATAGCCCCTAGACCAATCACTAGACCATAGATCAAATACTCTCTGCTGAGGCTGCCAAAGGCGGTATAGGCCATCAGCTTGACCAGATGCAGCACGGCCTTATTAAAAGCTTTGGTGGCCACCATGGTCTCTTTTTCGAGCCCGTAGTTGAGATAGAGCGGATTCATCACCGGGCCGGTACTACCGATCAGCCCAGACCCAATGGCGTTGACTAGAGCCAGGGGCAAAAAGTACCAGGTCTTAATCGTCGATTGAATATCTTTAGGGTGAATGTCTTTAGAGGGCAGCAGGTAGTTGACGACCATGGCCAGTAGCCCCACTCCCAACAGGAGTTGTAACCCCTCGACGTGAATCTGGGTAAGCCCGTAGCAGCCCACTAGCGCTCCCAAGACAGCCCCCGGCACGTACCAGGCGGTTACGCTCCAATCCACATAGTCCCAAAAAACTAGCCCCCGCTGAGCATTGCCGATCAGCAGCCCGGTGGTAATCACGGGCGCTACGGCCTGGGTTCCCAACAGCAAAGAAATGATGGGGATGAGAATAAACGGGCTACCACCCCCCGCCAGCATGCTGAGAAACCAGGCCAAAAAACTGGCGACAAACAGGCTAAGGGCAATCATAGGCAGCAGCAACGTTATCCCTAAGAGTTTAATCTAGGCAGCAATATATCCCTAGAGGAAGGGGATGTTTTCCAATTGTCTGACCGCTAAGGGTAGGCAGCAGAAACAGATTGGGAATAGTTGGTTATGCTTGAACTTTTACCTTTTTACTTTTAAGAGTGGCGTATGGCACAGCCCATAGACCCCAAGTCGGGCCATAAGTCTCAATCTTCAGGTGCTGGCGGCCAGGCCAAACCTTCGGTAGACGCTTTTTACCACAGGGCCGTAGCTGCTTTTAAGGCCCAAAACTATGACCTAGCCTTAGCTTGTTTTCAGCGGCTGGGCCAGCTGCCACCGAGTTCGCCCTACTATCTCAAGGCTCTGATTGGACAGGTGCGCGTGCACCAACGCCTGGGCCAGGCTGACCAGGCCAGACGGCTCTGCCGCCAGCGGCTCGACAGCCCCTCACCCCAGGTGAGGCAGTGGGCCAACCGGACGTTAGACCAGTTGGCTGAAAAGACCGCTGCTCCAATTCTGTCAAACCCACCTGAAAACACAGGCTCCACAGGCATAAGCCCCGCAAGCACAAGCCCTGCAAGCACAAGCCCACAGGGGACTGATTTAAGCGGGTTTGTTCCTCTGGAGAAGGCTGAAGGTGTGCCGCCGCGCCTCCCCGCGCCAGCACCGCAATCTGGGGTTGCCAAATCCTCAAGCGCCAAATCTTCCCGTGATGGGGCGGCCCCAGAAACAACCAATCTTGTGGCGGAACCCATTTCCCCACCGGATGGCTTGGACCCTGACCCGCGATCGCTGTTTCATTACCAACAGCTCAATCAGTCGCCCGGGGCGGACCCAGACGGTGCCGACCTCACCAGTAGTGAAGCCCTAACCGCTGCGCCTGCCGACCCAGTACCCCCCAGGGCCAGCAGCCCACCGAAGTCAGCCTCGCCACGGCCCAGCCCCCAGCGGCCTCGCCCTCAGGATCCTCTGCCAAAGTGGCCTCTGATGCTGTGGCTGGGGCAAGGGCTAACCGCGATCGCCCTGGGCTGGGCCATCAACTGGGCGTTTCATTTCACCCTGAGAACCGTAGACGGACTGCTGCGCTGGATGCGCTGGCCCGTGCGGTTAAGCTTGCCCGATGCCTACCAGTCCTATACCGTTTGGGTGGTGGCAGGGCTGGTGCTGCTGGCCCTGACCAGCCCCTGGCTGATCGATTTTGCCCTGACCACTTGGTACCGCCAGCGGCCTCTATCCATTCGCCAGCTGCAAACCCATCGCCCTGGCACATTGCGCCTGCTGCGCCAGACGTGTCGCCAGCAGGGCTGGCAGATGCCAGAGCTGCGCCTCATTGCCGACTCGGCTCCCCTGTGCTTTAGCTACGGCTGGCTGCCCCGCAACAGTCGCATTGTGATCAGTCAAGGGCTTTTAGACCAGACCTCAGATGAGGTGCTCACAGCGCTCTACGGCTATGAACTGGCCCGCATGGTCAACGGCAGTCTGCCGGTGCTGTCGGCCATTGGGCTACTGCTGCTGCTGCTGCATAGCGGCTACCGCTGGCTGGCCCAGCGGGCAGACGGTTTAGCGCAGCCCCTGGCGCGGGGCCTAGTGGGCAGCACGGCGACCGTGCTCTACGGCCTGTTTTGGCTGCTGCGGCAAGGGGTGCTGTGGCTGTCGCGGCTGTGCTGTCGCTGGGCCGATCGCCGCGCCGTAGCCCTGACCCAGCCCCCCGACTCCATGCCCAGTCAAATGCTTGAGGCATGGGTGCAGGTCACCGAGGCGATCGCAGCCCACCTACAGCAGCACAGCGTTCTCCACCCGCTCCACACCAGCCTGGAGGTATTGATGCCCGTCAGCAGTCGCCAGGCCATTGCCCCAGGCAGTGTGATGGCGGCATCCACGGGCGATCGCGCTGACGTGCTCAGCACTCTGGTCACCGTAGATGGCCTTAACCCCTACCGCCAATGGCTGCGAGTCAATGCTTCCCATGAACCGCTAGGCGAGCGACTGCTCTGGCTCAACCAGCAGGCGCTGCAGCGGAATCAACCCGGCCTGGCTCTGCCCTCCCAGCCCACCGCCCCCGTCGCCAAGGTTTCATTACCCCTACTGCTGCTGCAGAAAGGTCCGCTAGCGGGTCTCTTAGCGGGGGGTGGTCTGGCCATGGGCCTGTGGTTTGTGGGCGGCATTGTCAATCGGTTGGGCTGGCAGCGCCTCAGCTGGCTCTACCAGGACCCCAGCATTCTATGGGGCGGGCTGTGGTTAGGCCTGGGGTTAGGTCTCCTGCTGCGCATCAACGGGCTGTTTCCCGAATCGGCCCGCGCCCGTTCGACCGACACCGTTGCCGCCTTGCTACAGCAGCAGCCATCGCTACCGGTGCAGGGGCAGCCTGTCACCCTGCGGGGCAAACTGCGAGGTCTGGGCGGAACCGGCAACTGGGGCTGCCAAGATCTCTACCTCGACGACTCATCGGGACTGGTGAAGCTGGTCAACCCCGTGGCGCTGGGCAGTCTACAGGGCCTGCTCCAGTCCAGCAATCATCCGTTCAACTGGATAGGGCGCATGGTCACCGTTACCGGCTGGAGTCGCTACGGCGGCGGCATGCTCTGGGTAGATATCAACCAGGTGCAGCTCGATCAGCGCCACCGTTTCTTCACCTATGGCCCCCTTTGGGCCACCGCCCTGAGCGTGGGCAGCTGTCTGATCGGCATCCTGACCATTTTTAGAGGCGGCTAGACCCGAAATCGTAAAGTTGTGTTGCAACCAAGCCCTGCAAGTGTTACATTAATTAACAGAAACACATGCCTGGGTTCCCTGGCTTTCTCCAGCGAGTTGGCTTCAAGGGTGTTAGGTATTGGGTTCTCCTACTCTCAACACAGCAAATGAACCAGCCCTCGTCGGCTGGTTTTTACTTTTTTACCAATGGATAGGGCTTTGGGGCGGCGGTTTACCCTAACAGAGGCCAGATACCGTGTTACCTTTGTGGGTAGTGAGTCTGGCTAACCTACTGGCTTTCTCTGAGCTGCCCCTCTTACCTCTGCTTAGCTCCCCGATAGTAGCTCTCTCTTTGGAGAGATGCTTGAGTTTGGTGGTTTTTGCGATGGTTAAGCTACCGGCAATGAATGTCTCGATTGGGTAATATAGCTGTTGCGGGTCAACCACTTAGCCCCTTCTCTTTCGCTACTAAGCTACGATCAAAGGCAACTAGAGAAGTTGGGTGAGCCCTAAAGCAGGAATTTGTTAAGCTACTAAAAGGTTTAAGTTTAGCGTTTTCGTGTGGCTTAATTGGCATTTTTAGGTCAGAATCTGCAATCCTGATAGGGGTAGTTGCATGGGCAGCACTGTCTGCGGTTAGCAATCGGCCTAGGCCCAAACTTTATCCGGCAAAGTTATCGGTCTCGATTCATTTGCCTTTAGTTTTAGAACACCAGAGGTATCTCAGATGTCAATTCGCCTTTACGTCGGTAACCTTTCCAAAGATTTAGAGCGGCAGGAGTTTGAAAACGTTTTTGCTGAATTTAACGACGACTTAGTGTCTGTAAAGCTGATTGCCGACAAAAAAACTGGGAAATGCCGCGGGTTTGGGTTCGTTACGGTAAAAACTGACGAAAAGGCCGACGAGATTGTAGAAAAACTGAACGGTCAGGTGCTGGCCGAGATGCCGCTCAAGATTGAGAAGGCACTGCCCCGGACTAAGCCTGAAGGCGACACCGAAGCGCGCCCAAGCAGCGAACCTACCAATGGCAAGCGGCCCAGCAAGGGGGGGGGTGCTCGTAAGGCCGCTCCTGCCGCCGCCGCCGCCACTAGCAGTGCGGCTGTTCAGCCCGACCCGCGCTGGGCCGGAGAACTAGAAAAGCTTAAGCAAATGCTGGCCACCCAGACCACCTCCAGCTAGAAGCTTTGACCCCTATGACCTCTAATTGGGCCGTAGAGTTTTAACGCTCTGCGGTCTTTCTTTTGCATTTCATCCCGCTTCCAGAGGTCGGTCTCGTTAGGGCATGCTGACAAAAACAAGCGTTGTATACCAGGGCAGTTCTGCAACCTGAGTGCCACCCGCTGCCAAGACTGCTATCAGCAGCGGTTGATTAGGGTTTCGGCCACGGTTTTAAGGCGACGCAGCTGGGCCTCCATGTCGCGCTTGGTCCAATCGGCAGCAAGCCAGTTGAATCCGGCTTGCACCAGCGGATTGGGAATTTCAAACTCAAAGCGGTTGAGCAGATGAGTGCCCCTGTCATCAGGGCGGCATTCCCAGCGATCGCAACCGTTAAAAAATCCCTTAAACGACCACACAATCAGCCCTGGGCCCCGCTCTACAACGGTGCTAATCAGGGTGGGCTGCCCCAGGGGCAGCTGAATGATAAAGCGACTTTGGGCACCCACCTCGGTGCTCCAGTCGCCAATGGGTTCACAGCGCAGGGTGGGGTTTAGCCAACGGCGCATCAGCGCTGGCTGGGTCAGGCAGTGCTCGACGGCCGTGGCGCTGGCCAAAATAAAAATGTCCTGCTCAAATACCTGGTGGGTAGACATCCTAACGGTCTCCTGAGAGAATCAGCCCGGGTGACGGTGTAAAAACTGCTTTTGTGATGGTTCTCGCACCAAATTTAGGCTTTCTTATGTCTTTAGGTCGATGCTGGGCCCTACTTACTTGCCTAATCTGGCGTAGGCAGCTGCCAGCTGTAATTGATGGCCCATTGTCGAGATCCCGCAAGCTGCCCCCTATGCCCAATGTCCTCCTAGGATGCTCTCAATTAGCAGGATCATGATTGATTTTTTCTACTTAACGCTACTTCAGGTACAAGAGCCAGGGGTTGAACCTGCCACCAGTGGGCCGGTAGCAAATCCAGTAACATCTCCCAGCCGGTTTGTTCAAGAGGCTTCTGGGCAACTAGGGCGCTTTTTGCCCAGTCTGATTTGGGCGATCGCACTGCTGCTGCTGGGCTGGATTCTGGCCACCGTGGCGGCCCTGGCAATTCGCAAGCTATTAAAGCAAACAGACTTAGACAACCGATTGGCCAACTGGGCCATGGGGCGGCCGGCCGAGCAGCCGGTGCCCGTCGAGAAGTGGATATCAACCATAGTTTACTGGGTCATTTTTCTGTTCGCCATTGTGGCGTCGCTAAATGCCCTCAACCTAGGTGGGGTATCGACCCCGCTCAACAACTTCCTCGACCAAATCTTTCTCTACCTGCCCCGCATCGGCGGGGCCCTGCTGCTGCTGGCGCTGGCCTGGCTGGCGGCGACGCTGGTGCGATCGCTGGTGATCAACGGCTTAGGCCGCTTTAACCTAGACGATCGCCTAGCCCAGCAGACCGGGATGGATCAGGGCAGCAGTCCGGTGGTCTTGAACGAGACCATCGGCAACGTGCTGTATTGGTTCATTCTGCTGCTGTTTATTCCGCTGGTTTTGAGCGCCCTGCAGCTGCCGGGGTTGCTCGCCCCCGTGGAAGGCTTGATCAACTCCTTCCTACAGGCCATTCCCCGCATTGTGACGGCGGGTATTGTGCTGGCCATTGGCTGGGTAATTGCCCGGATTGTGCGCGGTGTCGTAACCAACCTGCTGATGGCCGCGGGGGCCGACCAGCTGGGCCGCCGCATGGGTATGCGGTCTGCCCCCGCTGGTACAACCTCGGGGGGCCTTTCTCTATCTAGCGTGGCGGGCACCATCGCCTACGTGCTGGTGCTGATACCGGCGGTGGTGGCAGCCCTCAACGAGCTGAACATTGAGGCCATTTCGGCCCCGGCAATTCTCATGCTGGAGCGGGTGCTCACGGCCATTCCCCAGGTGATTATGGCTGGCTTGGTGGTGGCCGCCGCCTACTTTGTGGGCCGCTTTGTGGCCGACCTGGTCACCAGCCTGCTGCGGGGGGCTGGGTTCGACGGCATTATGGGTATGCTCGGACTGCCCGAGTTAAACCTGGGCTCTGGGGCCACGGTACAGCCCGGGCTAGACGCAGAAGGTCGTCCAATCGCCTCGGTACAGACCCCAGGCCGTACTCCGTCCGAGCTGGTGGGCATTATCACCCTGGTTGCGATCGTGCTGTTTGGCGCGGTTACGGCCACCGAAATTCTCAACTTCGCCGGGCTGACCGATATTGTGCGGGCCATTCTGCGGATTGGGGCGCGGGTGCTGAGCGGCGTGGTGGTCTTTGCGGTGGGCCTTTACCTGGCCAACTTGGCCTTCCGTCTGGTCAACTCCATGGGTACCGGCCAGTCGAGGGTGCTCGCCCAGGGCGCTCGCATTGCCATTTTGATCTTTGTGGGGGCGATGGCGCTCCAGCAAATGGGCGTGGCCCCCGACATCGTTAACCTCGCCTTTGGGCTGCTGCTAGGGGCAATCGCGGTGGCGATTGCGATCGCCTTTGGCCTGGGCGGGCGCGATGTTGCCTCTGACCAGCTGCGCGAGTGGCTTGTCTCCTTTAAGCAGCAGCGCCGGTAGCCAGCGCACCTATCTACCCAACCTATCCATTTAGCTGACAGAGGTCGGGGGCTGCGTCTCCGGCCTTTGTCGCGTTAGTATGATCAACTCCAGCCTTAGCAGTACAGACCATCGGGCGATCGCAACCCACCCTGGGAGACACCGATGGACGGTAAAGACCAAGCTCTATAGGGCAGCTGTATTGGGGTCGGGTGAGTCATCTGTGGGAGTGTTAACTAAATGGCTACGGTGGAGCGTCGCGGCGATAAAGCTAGTCCCAATTTTAGCGACCCCCAGTATTACATTAGTCGCGAACTGAGCTGGCTAGAGTTTAACCGGCGGGTGCTCCACGAAGCTCTCGACCAGCGCACCCCGCTGCTGGAAGCGCTAAAGTTTTTGGCCATTTTTAGCACCAACCTGGACGAGTATTTTATGGTGCGGGTAGCGGCCCTCAAGCAGCAGCTAGAGGCCGAAATTACCCGGCGATCGCCCGATGGACTGACTCCCGAAGCGCATCTCAGTGCCATTAGCGCCGCCCTACGCCCTATGGTCGAGGATCAACACCGGGCCTTTACCACTGACCTGAGGCAGCAGATGACGCGTCAGGGCATCCACCTGCTAGACCACACCGACCTGACCTCGACCCAGCAGACCTACTGCCGCGACTATTTCGAAGAGCAAATCTTCCCGGTTTTGACTCCCCTGGCGGTCGATCCAGGGCATCCGTTTCCCTATATCTCTAACCTCAGCCTCAACCTGGCGGTGGTGGTACAGGATCCGCGCACCCAGCAGACCCACTTTGCCCGGGTCAAAGTGCCTCGGGTGCTGCCCCGATTCATTCGGTTGCCAGAACCGGCAGAAGATCAGGGCAATGCCCCCTGTCGCTGGCTGGGCGTTCCCCTAGAGCAGGTGATTGCCGCCAACCTGGCGGCGCTGTTTCCAGGCATGGTGGTACAGGAACACTACGGATTTCGCATTACCCGCAACGCCGACTTGGCCGTCGAAGAAGACGAGGCCGATGACCTGATGCTGGCGATTGAGCAAGAGCTACGCAAACGTCGCCGCGGTGGATCGGCCGTGCGCCTGGAGATTCAGCGCACCACTCCAGGGCCGGTGCGCGCCATGCTGATGGAAGAACTGGCCCTGGCCGAAACCGATGTCTATGACATTGACGGGCTGCTGGGTCTCGGCGATCTAATCACCTTTATGGCCCTGCCTCTGCCCGATCTCAAGGCCCCCAGCTGGACTGCTGCCGTGCCTCCCGCCTTGGAGCGTCTCAGCCCGCCGGAGGTAGAGGCCGACGATACCGCCCTCGAGACTGCCGAAGATCTGTTCTCGCTGCTGCGGCGGCAGGACCAGCTGGTGCACCACCCCTACCACTCGTTTTCGGCGACCGTGCAGCGGTTCATTACCCAGGCCGCCCACGACCCCCAGGTGCTGGCCATCAAAATGACCCTGTACCGCACCTCGGGCGATTCGCCCATCGTCAGCTCCCTGATTTCTGCGGCCGAAAACGGCAAACAGGTCACCGTACTGGTTGAGATCAAAGCCCGCTTTGACGAGGAAAACAACATCAACTGGGCCCGTAAACTTGAGCAGTCGGGGGTGCACGTGGTCTACGGGCTGGTGGGGCTCAAAACCCACTGCAAGGTGACGCTGGTGGTGCGCCGCGAGGGCGATCGCATTCGCCGTTACTACCATGTGGGTACTGGCAACTACAACCCCAAAACCGCCCGTATCTATACCGACATGGGCCTACTGAGCGCCCGTGAAGACATCGGGGCCGACATTTCTGATCTGTTCAACTACCTGACCGGCTACTCGCGCCAGCAGGTCTATCGCCAGCTGCTGGTCGCCCCCCTCACCCTGCGCCAGCGCTTGGAGAGCCTAATTGAGCAAGAAATTACCCGGCAAAACAACGGCAAGGGCGGGCGCATCATCGCCAAAATGAACTCCCTGGTCGACCCCGCTCTGATTGCGCTACTCTACCGGGCCTCCCATGCGGGGGTTAAAATCGATCTGATTGTGCGGGGCATGTGCTGTCTGCGGCCGGGGGTACCCGGCATCAGCGACAACATTCGGGTGATCAGCATCGTCGGGCGGTTTTTAGAGCACTCGCGCATTTTGTACTTTCAAAACGGCGGCAAGGAAATTTTCCTGCTGGGCAGCGCCGACTGGATGCCCCGCAACCTCGATCGCCGGGTGGAGGTGATGGTACCGATTGCGGATTCAACCCTGCAGGGCGAACTCAAGGCCATTCTTGACCTCTGTCTGGAGGACAACCGCCAGGCCTGGGACATGGCCGATGACGGCAGCTACCACCAGCGCCGCCCAGGGGCAGAGGAGCCGACCTGCAGCAGCCAAGACCTGCTCATGGCCCAGGCCGGCAGGGCCCTAGTCAGCAGCTCCCTAGGTGGACGAGCGACTCCAGCGAAATACCAAAAATCCCAGCCCCGCAAGCAGCGTTAGCCCCAGCAGACCGGCTAAGGGATTGCCGTCTAGGCCGGTGACCCAGGCCGGTACGGCACCCGTAGGCCGCAGCAAATTGCCCACCTCTAGCAGGTAATAGCCCCACACCAGCCCGGCATGGAGCCCTACCGGGTGCCCCAGGCCCGTTTTGCCGGGGGCAACGACAATGCGCCGCGCCCAACCCAGCACCAGCCCCAGCAGCAGCAACCCCGCCAACTGAGGCAGCAGAGCCAGAATCGCGTCTAGGGGCTTAATAAAGTGAGCGATCGCAAAAATAAGGCCTGTTGCCCCCAGGGCCACTGGCGGCGACCACCCCTGCTCCAACTCCCGCAGCAGCCAGCCGCGAAACAACACCTCCTCCGACCAGCCCACAGCGGTAGCCGCCAGGGCCCCCACCAGTGCCACCTGAAGCAGGCCTAAGCCCCGCGCGCCGTCGGGGTCAAGGTTGGCCCAGCCCAGCAGCACCTGCACCATCGCCAGCACCGCCAGGCTCATGGCCCCTAGCCCCGCACCGACCGCCATGCCCTGAGCCAGCTCGCGGCGACCCGCAAATCCAACTTTTGTCCAGGGCTGCGTCTCGCCCCGCACCTGATGCTCCCAGCGGGGTAGCACCACCAGAAACACCACGTACAGCAGGGCCGTGGGCAGCAGATCGCCGCCGGGCAGCGCCCCCCGCCGGGCCAGCCAGTACAACGGCAGAGCCAGAGGCAGCCACAGAGCCACCACAATGAGTAAAAAGATCAGCACTCGCCCCAGGGGCGGATAGGCCACCAGCTTGGCCCAGGGCAGTTTATTCATCCGGCTCGATGGTGCTGCTCAGACCCAGGCTGCATAGGCCTTCGCTGTAAAACTCAGCATGCTCCTGGGCACAGGTAATCACCAGCGCCACCCCCGCCGTGTGGGCCTGCATCATGATGTCGACCGCCTGGGGCATGGTCAGGCTGGTCACCACCTTAATCAGCGATTCCACCACATATTCCATCGAGTTGAAGTCGTCGTTGTGGAGCAACACTCGGTAACGGGGCGCGGGCTTGCGAATCGTGGACGTTGTCGTCCGTTCGATGGTTTCAACTGACACAGCAACACCTCTTTGTCTAGCTCAGGGGCACGAGGAAAGAACGTTTAGGGGGCGGCCCTAAAGGGCGATCGCAACGGCCCTAACCAGGCACTTTTGAAGCATTGGCGGCCTGGCTATTTCCCCATCATAAAACTTCACGATGGCTTTGGCATGGCCTGAAGATGAACTAGGCCAAATCTAAACCGCAGCCGGGCTAGGGAGCACCCGACCCGGCGGCCTGGATTAATATTCCTAATTAATATTATTGACTGCCCCAGGTAATCTAACCGATGCTGCTCCGTTAGTGCAGTGGCTACCATAGAGCAGCAGACCCAACCCAGCGACAGCCAAGGCTACCGCTGTGGCTACCACAGGCAACCCCCTACCTAAGTTATGACATCCCTGGTTGCAGGCCAAATCGTTTTTTTAGAATGTCGCCAAACGCGTCTCTATGCCGAAGTTATTCAGGTGCTAGATCCTCGACCAACGAGCTGGATCCGCCCTCTGGCCATGGTCAGCGAGACGGAGATCATTCCCCTGGGCACGGCGCTTGGCACCACAGCCTTAGACTTCAACAAACCTACGGTGCCAGACATGCTCTGGCCCCTAGACCAGCTACAGCCAGCCCTAGATACCGAGGTGATTCCTCTACTGGCGACGCTGTCGGCCAAAGCAGCCGATCCTGCCCCCACCTCTGCCCCCGACTTGAGCCCGGGGGCGATACGAGTAAATGAATTTGTGCGATCGCTGTGGGCCGACCGTCAAAACGCCATTCATGCTGCGGACTCAGACCAGGATTAACCTTGTTGCCGCCGGTGATTCATTAAATCCAAAGCATTAGAGATTCTATTAGGTTAGCCAGAGTGCTAGGGCGTGTCACCAATTCCGGCTAAAGTCCTGATGACATCAGCATTGCCACGTTCGACCCCAAAAAATAGGCTGGGGGCTGTAACCCCTGATTCTTGAGCAATCGGCGGCTAATAAATGACAGTCCCCAGCGCTCAGTAATAATCCGGACGATCTTTATAAAGTTACTGTAAAGATGCCTGAACCACCGACGGGAAAGCTCGGGGGTGCCCTGACAATGCAGAATATTGATGCAGGGTATCGGGACAGGGCAATCTCAGCGCTCAAGGGGGCTGAGCGGTGTTTCGGCTAGTATACCGGCTGCTGCAGCGGGTCGCCGTAGAAACCTAGCCCAGGAACCGGGCGAATGCGGCCTTCGTCCATTTCATACATCAGCAGCTCAAGGGCTTCGGAGTCGCCAATGGGCAAATAGCCCAGGCGAGTTAGCTCAGCGTTGATGCCCTGTTCAATATCAGGGGTCAACAGCCCGCTGTGGAGAGCTTGCTCTACCAGGCGGCGAATGGAAAATGTGGGGGCCATGAACCATACCTACGTGTACTTTTGTTACTGCCTATTGTCGGCCCTGGGGCTGGTAAGGCCAGTGACGGCACCCCCCAAGAATTTGTGAACTTCACCACAGTAATTCGTGATCCAAGTCACAAAAAGATTCAACCCTTAGAGGTATGTTCAGTAGATTCACGGAGATGTTTAATTAATAGGGTCTGAATCTATATCAAGATACGACCAACCAGACGACCAAAAGTAACCCACTTAAAGTAATTCCGATTACCTTCGTGATGTAGCTTGACGGCTTTAATAGTTTTTAACATTATCCATAATCTGGAGTTTACCCAGTATGCAGACAATGACTAAGCAAATGGCTATTTTTCAAGCTCAGGGCTCTCTCAACGCCTCTAATGCCCAAGACTTCCACAAGTCTTTGATGCAGAATATTCAGTCTGAGTTGGCCAGCGGCCTGTTTGTCGACATGAGCCAGGTCGAATCTCTAGACAGTGCCGGTTTGATCTCCCTGGTGTCGGCGCTCAAGCATGCCCGGCAGCTACAAAAGCGCCTCTGCCTGTGCTCGGTGCCTCCCGCCATTCGCATTGTGTTTGAGCTCACCCAGCTCGATCGCGCCTTCGAAATGGTAGACGAACTGCCTCAGTCTCTACCGGTGGCAGCTTAGGCCCTAGCTGCAACAGAGCCCACCCTCAGCCCGCTATAGTATGGAGGTCATGCTTGCGAACGTTGGGGCGGCCAGTCTGTGTCTGTATCAATTAATACGCTAGTTACTGCGGATGTCTCTCGGCCAGGGCGCTACCTGGGCAATGAGCTAGGGGCTGTTCACAAGCCCTGGGCCCAGGCGGCAGTGCGATGGGTGCTAACCTACCCCGAGGTCTATGAAGTTGGGGCCTCTAATCTAGGCCACATCATTCTCTACAGCATCTTAAATGCCCAGCCTCGGCAGCTCTGCGATCGCGCCTACCTACCCGCCGCCGACCTGGCCGCCAAGCTTAAGGAAACCAAAACGCCGCTGTTTGCGGTCGAGTCGCAGCGATCGCTCTCCGACTTTGACATTTTGGGCTTTAGCCTCAGCTACGAGCTAGGGGCCACCAACATTCTCGAAATGCTGTCCCTGGCGGGTATTCCCTTGACCTGGCAGGAGCGCAATCAGGCCGGGGGCTTTGATGTCGAATCGGGCTCCTGGCCGCTGATTTTTGCCGGTGGGCAGACGGCCACCTCTAACCCCGAGCCCTACGCCGACTTCTTTGACTTTGTTGCCCTTGGCGACGGTGAGGAGCTGCTGCCCGAAATCGCCCTGGTAATTGAAGAGGGCAAGGCCGCTGGCCTCAGCCGCGCCGACCTGCTGCTCGACCTGGCCCAGGTGCCGGGGGTCTACGTGCCCCAGTTCTACACCATGGCCGAGGATGGTTCGGTGCATCCCAGCCGACCCGATGTGCCCGAGCGAGTGCTGCGGCGGGTGGCCACCCCGATCCCCGCCTACGCCATGGGTCTGGTGCCCTACGTGGAGACCGTCCACGATCGCCTGACGGTGGAAATTCGCCGGGGCTGCACCCGGGGCTGTCGCTTTTGCCAGCCCGGTATGCTCACCCGCCCCGCCCGCGACGTCGACCCGGATACCGTGGTCGACGCCATCGAAACCGGCATGCGCAAGACCGGCTACAACGAGTTTTCGCTGCTGTCGCTGAGCTGCTCCGACTACCTGGCCCTGCCGGCGGTGGGGGTAGAGGTCAAAAACCGCCTCAAGGACGAGAACATTTCTCTGTCGCTGCCCAGCCAGCGGGTCGATCGCTTTGATGAAAACATCGCCAACATCATTGGCGGCACTCGCCTCACCGGGCTTACCTTTGCCCCCGAGGCGGGCACCCAGCGCCTGCGCGACATCATTAACAAAGGCTTGACCAACGAGGAACTGCTGCGCGGCATCAAAACCGCCCACGAGCAGGGCTGGGGCCGGGTCAAGCTCTACTTTATGATTGGCCTGCCGGGCGAAACCGATGTGGATGTGCTGGGCATTGCCGAGACCGTGCGCTGGCTGCGCCAGACCTGCTATATCAAGGGCCGGCGACCCTTGACCTTCAATATCACCATCTCCAACTTCACCCCCAAGCCCCACACGCCCTTTCAGTGGCATTCCGTTTCGACGGAGGAGTTTCGGCGCAAGCAGGCCCTGCTGCGGGCGGAGTTTCGGGAGATGCGCTGGGCCAAGGTCAACTTTACCGACGTGCGCATTTCGGCGATGGAAGACTTTGTTGGCCGGGGCGATCGCCGGCTGGGATCGGTGGTGCGCCGCGCCTGGGAACTGGGAGCCGGCATGGACAGCTGGTGGGAGAGCGTGGAGAACGCCTATAGCGCCTGGACCCAGGCCATTGACGAAGCAGACCTGACCTGGAAATACCGTCGGGTGGCTCAGGGCGAGTGGAACGTGATGGACACTACCGTGACCGACCATGGCGGCGACCCCACCAATCTCGATGCTCCCCTCCCCTGGGATCACCTCGATACCGGCATTGATAAGACCTGGCTAAAAGAGGATCTGCTCCGCGCCCTGGAAGCGGCTACCGTACCCGACTGCTCCTTTGAAGGGTGCAGCCACTGCGGCGTCTGCGGCCCCGACTTTGGCCACAATGTAGTGGTGCCGCCGCTGCCCATTCCCGCCTTTGCGGGCCACGGCCAGCCCAGCTCGGAGCGGGTGCAGCGCCTGCGGGTCACCCTCGGCAAGCTGGGCTCCATGGCCCTGATTGGCCACCTGGATCTGGTTCGCCTGTTCGATCGCGCCCTGCGGCGGGCCGGGTTGCCCATCGCCTTTACCGGTGGCTTTCACCCCGGGCCGCGCCTGTCGCCCGCCAGCGCGCTGCCCCTGGGGGCCACCAGCAGCGGCGAAGTGGTCGATTTTGAGCTGACCCGCGCGATCGCCCCCGCCGACTTCTTGCAGCAGCTAGCCGCCCAGCTGCCCCCCGAAATTCCTCTCTACAGCGTGGCGGAAGTACCCCTAGACGAACCTTCTGCCACCAAACGCCTCGACCAGGCCGAATACTACCTGCGGCTAGCGGCAGACCAGGAGACCCCACCCTGGGAGCAGTGGATCGAGGGCGTCATGGCCCTGGAAGAAGTTCTGTGGGAAAAGAAAACGAAGTCTGGAAAAACCCAAGTGGTGAACCTGCGGGAGCGGCTGCACGAGGTTACGTTAGCCCCGGCAGATCAGCCTTTACCCCCAGGTCTGGAGTATCCTAAAGGAGGGTGTGAAGTATGGCTGAAGGTGATAGGAGCCTGCCGCAACGATGGGAACCTGCTGCGCCCTGAGCAAGTCATCTCTATGGTAAAGCAGGTGGCGGGTCAGCCCCTAGAGCTTCGGCACGTGCACCGCAGTCGACTGATGTTTGTTTAACTCACAACCGTTGAACGCGACGGTTTAACGCAACCCTAAGGCGGGATCATGGACAGAGAAACAGGCCATTCACCCCAGGCGAGGCAGTTCTCAGTGCAGGATCAAGACTGGGGCCGTCCCGCCCGCCCATGGGCCCAGCGGCTCTGGCGGAGCCGCCGGCAGGTTTACCTGGCGATCGCCAGCGCGGGGTTGCT
>DASQNN010000286.1:0-9950 GCA_035644955.1 Nodosilinea sp.
CGCTTTAAGCTGACCCTGGGCCTCTAGAGCGCGCCAGAGCATACGCGCTAGAGCAACGGTGGGGAAACGGTCTCGGGTCTAGCGTCGGAGGTGCACCCTGCCTCTAGCCTCTTTTTCCCCAACGACGGTTTGTAAATGATAGTTTCGGCTTATGGAAGCTTTATGGTTCTGTGTCGCGGTCGAGGGTAGTCCCCAAAGTTAACCGTCGGAAAACCCCCGCCATACAGTTTGCCTGTAAATTTGCCTATGAATCTGTCTATGAAGGAGAGTGTTATGCATTTTACCCGTTGGTTGCGGCGATTGGCCCCGCTGATGGTGTGCCTGGTGCTGCTGGTTACCGCCTGTTCGTCGGCGCCATCAAAGTACGATCAGGTGCAAAAAGACACCACAGGATTTGGCTCCCCGGCGGCAGTCGACAAAAAGGCCGAAAAGGGCGGCACCTTCAATCAGTTTTTCCCCGGCGACCAGGGTAACTACAGTGTTATTCCCTACCAGGAAAAGAAAGGTTTCGCCGAGTACAAGCTGCAGCAGGGCAACAAAACCGTGGCCATGCTCACCATTAGCGACACCACCAGTATTCCAGGCTCGGCGGAGAAGTACAGCGCTGCCACCGAGTCGGTGAACGGCTTTCCGGCGGTAGACCAGGGCACCACCGCCACCGGGGTGCTGGTGAGCGATCGCTACCAGGTCAAGGTACTCTCCCGCGATCCTGCCTTTACCAAAGCCGACCGGGTGGCCTGGCTGCAAAAGTTTGACCTCAAGGGCCTGGCTCAGCTCAAGGGGGCGATCAACCGGTCCAAAGCGCCCACCGCCGCCGCCCCCGCTCGACCTAAAGACGGCTTCAAGCTGCCCAGGGTGCAGCTGCCGAGCCTCTCTCCCAGCCTCCAGCCTGCCTCCTAGGCAGTCAGTAACTCAACCGGCGATAGCGTCGATAGCAGAACAAGGGCAGACCTAAGGAGTATGTTGTGAGCAAAAAAATCTACGAAATTGTGGACAAGCTCCCCACCGGGGGGCTGACCGTGCGGGCACTCAAAACCCTCGACACCGTGGTACCCGGCCAGTGGAACAACCTGGTGGGCTTTGACAACACCATCAAAACCGTCACCGGCGAAACCGACGAGGCTATGGTGCAGGCCATCGGCGAACGCGCGATCGCTCTTTTCAACGACAAAAAGCAGGGCTACCAGAGCGCCCTCTGGCTCTACGAAACCGTTGACTCGGCCTCGGGGCTGCTGGGGGCCGCCGCATTGGCCAACCGCATTGGCCAAGACACCTTTTTGGGCTTTCTCAAAAACCTCTCCCCCAAACCCGAAAAAGCCCAAACCATCGACCTGGTGGTGAAGCTGGTGACCGAAGTGGTGGCCTTCTGCAAAATTAGCGGCATCCCCGGCGACAGCTTGGGCGACTTTCTCACCGCCTTAGGCGACTACAGCAGCGAGTCGCTGGTGCGCATGGCCGCCCTGGTCAGCTTCGACGGCATCATTCCCCTTGGGGCCGACTTTTCCACCAAGGCGCTCAACGCTGTCAAGGGCATGGGGCCGAGCGATCTCGACGGCAACCAGACCTTTAAAGGCGTCAAGGCCGAAATTCCCGGCGACAACGACCGAGCCAAACTCTCGTTTATGACCGAGAGTTTTGAGTCGACCAAGGGCTGGATGGACCGATTTGTGCGCGACCACAACATCACCCAGAGCGGTCTGGTCGACAATCTGGGCGGCTTTATCGAGGGCTCTAGGGGCAAGCTCGACTACCTGGGCGCGTTCCTCGACATGTCGGTGAAGTACTACGAGCACACGGGCACCCAAACCCTGGCCCGCCGGTTGATTGAGCGCGCTGTGGCCGAAATTTAGCCGCCGCCGCGCCAGGGCTAACGAACGCCTGAGTTTGTTACAACAAAAGACGTTGCCCAACCCCCTCTGGAGACTGTATGAACGCTAGATTTAAAGCCCTCGATCGCCTGGTGAGCGGCTGTTTGGCTGCCCTGCTAGTGGTTACCCTACTGTTGGCGGGGGGCGAGGCCCAGGCGCTCAAACTTGACGAATCGCTAAACTCGGCGGGCAAGAGCTACCTGTCGTCGGTGCTCAAAGACTACGCCAAAGACTCGCAAGATGCCTACGGCAGCTCCCTCAAACAGGCTCAAAAACTCGTCAACGGCCTAGCCGAACAGCTGGAGAAAGCCGCTGACCCGGATGCCAAGGCGAGCGATCGCGCCTCTAGTCTCGCCAGCGTCAACCAATCCAAAACCTCACTGACTAACCTGGCGGCCTCCTTTAGCGACCTGGCCAGCGACACCAAAACCTTCGACACCAAACTTCAGACCTCGGTCGAAGACCTGCTTAAGCTGGTGAAGGGCGACGTGCGTACCCAACTCACCCAAAACGAAGACAACTTCAAAAAAATTGCCTCCACCATCTCAGCCTTGGCCGACGACGCAGGCAAGATCGATGATGCCAACTTGGCCAACCTGCTGGGCAGCGTGAGCGATCACATCACCTCGCTCAATACCGCCTTTGACGTGGGCAGTAAGGCCCTCAAAGCCTCCGCCTCGTTGGCCAAGTAATTACCTATTCCCCCGATTGACTGTTGGGCAGTTCTAGCGGGTTGAGTCTGTCGTCGAGGGGAGTAATCAACTGCTGATCCACCTCTACACCAGCATTTACCATAAACAGGCGAAAGGGTTCGCCTTGGCTGAGGTAGCTGCCATAGCCCGATCGCAGGTAGAGGCCGTACTCAGGTCGGCGGGCCACATAGCGCCCTACAAAGGCCAGCCCGACGGCATTTAGATAGCGGTCAACCACCTCAGGCGTGGCCAGGGTGAGGCCCGGCAGGGTGGTCAGCAGGTGCGACAGCCCGGCGTCAAGGGCCGAGAGGTCAACGTGGGCCTGCCCTTCGATCAGCGCCAGGGAGCGGCTCTCGGTGGTGTACCAGGGAAAGGTGCGAAACTGCTCGAACACGGCTGGGGTGGCGGGGTCGTGGCTGCCCGCCATCACCATCACCGGCACCGTTACCGCCGCCAGTCCCGCTGGACCAAATACGCTGCTGTTGACGGGGTTGATCAGCAGCACTGAGTTAACCCGTGGGTCGCGAAAGCTGTAGGTCTCCCGGGGCAGTTCGAGCGCCCGACACTGTAGCAGCAGCGAAATGTTGAGGTGAATAAAGCGGCGATCGCACACTTCCTGTAAATGGTCGAAGTTAATCTCTGCCCCGGCCACCGCCAGCGCCGCGTAGCCTCCCAGCGAGTGACCCCCTACCCCCACCTGGCTCAGATCGAGGCGACCCTCAAATTCTGTGGGGTTGAGCCGCTCTAGCTCATTGAGCACAAAGGTAATGTCGAGGGGGCGATCGATAAACTCCTGCACCTCAAACACGTCGCGGCTGAGACCCGCCCGAAAGTCGGCCACCTGCTGGGCATCGCTGCCGGGGTGCTGGGGCAGCACCACCACAATGCCGTGGGAAGCCAGGTGAGAGGCCCAGCGGTGCCGCGCCTCAGGCCTAGAGGATAGCCCGTGGGAAAACACCATCACCGGGGCCTGACCACGCCACTGCTGGGGGCGCACAACATCGACGTAAAGCTCTCGATCGCGCTGGGTGTCGACCAAGTCGAAGCGCTGAATTTGCACCCGGGCCGGGCCAGGGGCGGTTAGATCGGCCAGAGTGGCGTAGTCTACGGCTGACTGCTGCCCGGTCTGCTGGGCCGTCAGCGCCTCTAGCTGAACAATGGAATCGGTGGTGGCGGTGACAATGCTATTGACCGCCCGGGCCACTGCCCGGGCATCGGCGATGTTGATCTGTATATCAACCGGCAGCGATCGCACCACCTTAATCGCCGACAGCCCCCCCGGCGAAGTCGCCGCCTGAATCAGCGCTGCCCGCAGAGCCAGTTTGCCGTTGCCCCCAGCGCGGGTACGCAGAACCGCCCCCACCTGGTCGAGCAGCTGTTCGCCCAGGCTGGTGTAGAGAAAGCGAGACAGCAACACTCCATCGACGGGCAGAGGGCGATCGAGGTTTTGGCGCAGCTGGGCCACTTCGGCCTCACTCAGCCCCACCAGGTTGACGTAAAAAGCCAGGTCGTCGGTGAGCTGCCCCGACTCAATTAGCGTCTCTAGGGCGCTGGTGCGTACCGATCGCTCCACCGGGCCGTAGCGAAAAAAAACCGCCTCCGCTGCCTGCACCGGCTGCCCTGCCAGCAGAGCTGCCCCCAGACTCAGCCCGCCGAGGGCCAAAGCCCTGGGCCGTAGCCACCTTGCGACCACTTGCCAGGCCATTTCATACTCCCGAAACGTCAGACCGAAATTTGATTGCGCACCCTCAATGAAACGCAGACATCCCGCTGCTATAGCCATCACCAATACGGTTAGGACATTCCAGCGCTTCTGGAGCGATGGCCATACAACCGTTCGCCACCCGAGTTTTCGCTAAGGACGGTTACCGATGTCTTCAGTGAACTGGCCACCGCTATATTTCCCCGCTCACCAGCAAAGTGCACCAGTCTGGGAGGCGTGCTGCACGACAGGGGGCTTAGGGTCAACGCAGCCGGTGCAAAACCACCATGTTTGGCCCTACCACCGGGTTGCGAGCCACCACCACGCCCTCGGGGTCGCGCAGCTGCAGGGTGCCAAACTTGAGCCCCTGGGCCTGGCTGTAGATGTCTTGGGCGACTTCATCTTGCTGGGTAGCCAAAAGGCCATACCAGGTTTCGGCTACATTTACTCCTAACGTATTCTCGGGCAGATTCACCTCTACCGACTGAATGAGCCCCGCCCCGTAGGAGCGGCTAATGCGGCTGACCCGGCTTTGAATGTCGGCAATCAGGTTTTGCTCAGGGGTGGGCTCAAGGACAGGGGTGGGGTCTGGAGCCGGGTTCAACGCTGAGTCTACCCCAGGTTCTCCAGGCGAGTTGGGTTCAGCCGGCAAGGCCGGTTCTTCTACCGCAGTGCCAGGCTGCGGCTCTGCGGCCACCTGTTCTCCCTGGCCTGTGCCCAGAGGGTTCCACAGGGCCAGCATTAGCATCAGCAGGCCCAGGGCAATGGCGGTGAGCACGGCATCAGAGAGCTGGCGCTGTAGGTCTGTGGGCAGCTGCGATCGCACCCACCGCAAGACTTTTTTCCACTGCGTTACGCCCTCGGCCACCACCAGCAGCAGTTGGTCCACCACGCCCAGCTCCTTCGGCTGGTAAGGAATTTCGGTATCGGCCCAGACATCTTCTGCCGGAGCCGCCGGCCGCGCGCTTTTGTAGGGGCCAGCGGCGGGGCGCTGGCGGCGATCGATGTAGGTAGGCTGGGGTTTCGGGGGCGTCACCGGCAGCGGATCTTCGATATCGGCCAGGTCGCTGTCGGTCCAGGGGGCGGGGTCTGGGGTGTAGGGGCGATCGCGGCCCAGGGTAGGGTTGGCGGGCCCAGCGGCCAGCGGACTGGGGGGCCGAGGGTCATAGCTCGGCTCCATCAGGCTGCTACTGTGGTCGGGCTCATCCCCATCGGCGGGGATGACATCGACGGGTATAGCATCGTCCTGCCGGGCTTCAGCTCTTTGCTCTGGCAGCGGGGGTGTAAGCCGCTCGTCCTCTCTAGGCAGTGCCTCACCGCCGTTGCGGGCGGGCGGAACGGGCGGAATTTCTGGGGGAAAGTTAGGGTCTTGGGGTCTCATGGGTTAGCCCACCTGGCCACGGTTGCCGACACGCTGCGGAGCAGCCCCGAGGGGCCAGTCCCTCTCAATACTGCCACGTTTCCCAGAAATCTTAGGGTAGAACTGTGGAACCAAAATCCTAGAAACCCCCTATTCGGCTGGCCCCGTAGCCCTCTGGTGCAGAATCAGGCGATTGCCGTCGGGGTCACAGGCGTAGACTTCGCGCCCGTGGGAGGCCGTCAGCACAGGACCAGGGGGCGGATAGCCGAGATCGGTGAGGCGTGCGATCGCCGCCGTTAAATCCACCACCTCCAGGCACAGGCTCATGGCTCCGCTGGTGGGTGCATTGAAGCGATCGGCCTGATCGGGCCTGGGCTTAAAGATCGCCAGCCTTAGTCCCGGTAGCTGAAACTCAGCATAGCGATTGCGCTGGTAGGGCTCGGCCCCCTGCTCCAGCAGAGCACTGTAAAAGGCAACTAAATCTTCAAACCGTTCACTGGCCAGGGTAATCAAGGCACTGGTGCAATCCAAAGATCCGTTTGTCAAGGCAATCTCCACCACTGTGTGATCGACTGATGAAGGGTGAGATGGTGGGCATTGCCCACCCTACAAGGCTGCTTATCTACTCACCCACCCATCCACCCGCCTACCCACCCACCCGTCCACCCGCCTACCCACCTACTCCCCCACTCCCCCACTCCCCTACTCCAGCTCCCACTCGGCCGCGTACTGTAGCATCAGCGGCGGCAGGTGCAGCTCTTTGGGGGTTTTGCAGCGGGCTTCAAAAACTCCCAAAATATCTTTTACCGTGGGGCTGCCCTTGCTGCTGCCGGTAATGCCGCTGGCAATCACCACGGCGCAGGCTCCATTACAGCTGCTCTGCCAGGTGCGCCAGCGATCGAGCAGGTGGCGATCGGCGGGGCCGTTGGTTTCGTACTCGGCAAACAGGTGCAGCTCGCCGTCGCCGGTTTGCAGCAGACCCAGATCAAAGGCTTCGCCGCTAAAGGGGTCGCTGCCGGGGTTAAAACACACCGCCTGCACCCCCTGGGCCTGCTGCAGCTGCTGAATCAGGGTCTTAGCCTTGGGCCGCGAGGTTTGAATCAGCACCACTGGCAGGTCGGGGGTGTCGGTGGCTCCGTTTTGGTGGGCGCTGTCCCCTTGGGCCTGAAAGGCGATCGCCGGATCGCGGCGCAGGTCGTTCAGCGTTTGCCGCTGAAACTGGGTGAGGATGATGATCGCCCCCTCGGGCACGTAGTCGTCGCGCAGCACCGGGAAGTTGGCCAGCCCCACGGGGCCGCTGCCCACAGCGCTATCGGTTTGGTCGGCCAGCTCCTCGGTGAGCTCGGGCAGGGTTTGAACGGTGATTTTGAGCGGCGTCGCGCTGCCGTTTTTCTCGGGGTTAAGAATTTTGTAGCTGCTCTTGATCGCCTTGGATGAGGGCTTTTCAAGCTGAGCCCGGTAGCGGGTAAAAAAGCGCTGCAAGGCCTCCATCGCCACCAAAAAGGTCGCTCCTTCTTCGTCGGCCAGCTGGCTACGCATGCCTTCGAGGGGATGAATGCTGCCAAAGTCGGGCTGTACGGCCTCGGGAGCGCTCCCCAACCAGCTGGCGGGCTGAAGCTCGTCGTCAAAGGGTTCGTCGTCGAACAGCTCAAAGTTGAGAAACAGGCAGTCCTGTTCTAAAAAGGCCTCCTGCATTTGCTTGGGCGACTGCTGGCCCATCAGCACCCGCTGGCGAAACTGCTTCAGCGAGTCGAGAGAGCGATACATCAGCAGACCGTACTCGACGCCGCCCATACCCAGCATCGACACGTAGAGGGTTTCAATGTCCCAGGCGTTGATCTCGACCGCTAGCACCTGCTGCTCGTTGAGGGTGTTCCAGGGGGCCAGCTCCCAGATTTCCATAGCCTTGTCAATCATGGCCTCGGCATAGCGGGCGGGCAGTTCGGCCTCGGTCATCTCCGCTGACTGCTGTAGGGCGTTAAACAGCTCGTCGATCAGGGGTAGCTCGGGGGCGTAGTCAATGGCAATATCGAGTCCCTGTAGGGCACCGCGCAGGTAAAACTGAATCTCGCGATCGCTGACTACGATCTTGTGCGGCCGGGCCGGGGGCAGGTTGCCCTGGGGGGTTTCGATTGCCTGGAGCAGGGTGCGCACCACCGGTTCATAGCCGCAGTTAGTGGGCACAATGGTCAGCCCGCGCACCGCGCCGTGGCTGCTGTCCACCCAGAGAATGCAGTCGCTGGTTTCGCTGTGGCGCTGGCGCAGGCCCCCGTCGTCATCCATCAAACCGCCCACCGAACGGCGATCGCCCTCCCAAACGCTGGCTACGCGGGGCAGCCGCTTGAGGCGATCGATGGTAATGCGGTTCAGTCGGGTCATGGGCTAAGAGTAACGATGGGGAGAAACAAATAAAATACAGAATCCTAGGCTACCGCTGGTTGCCCCCAGGAAACTGGCTGTGGTCAGCATAGCCAAGTTTAATCGCCAACTGCCCGCCCTAGCCAAGCAACAGACTCGCAATCCAACCCCCGAAGGCATCGCTGAACCTTGGCAGCAGCGCCCCTGGAAACGGCAAACCAGGCCCATTATGGCTCCAGGCGGCTGCTATAAACTATAGAAATTCTTGGGACTAACGACTAAGGCCGAGGCGCGAAAGTGTTAGATTTCAAAACAATTTGCCCCGGCTGGGTCTCGGCCGGGGCGACTCTGTTTATGATGAGAGAAGTTGTACTTACATCGAAAGGTTGCAATGGCTCAAGCCACCGAACAAACCCGAGGCATTTTGATGTCGGAAACGGCCCTTCGGCATGTCAAGGCGCTCCAGGAGTCCCAGGGCAACAAAGAACTCTGCCTACGAGTAGGGGTTCGCCAGGGCGGCTGTTCTGGCATGTCCTACACCATGGACTTTGAGGATCCAGCCAACATCAATGAGCACGACGAAGTCTACGACTACGAAGGCTTTCGCGTCATCTGCGACAAAAAAAGTTTACTCTACCTCTACGGCCTTATGCTCGACTACAGCGACGCGCTGATCGGCGGCGGCTTTCAGTTCACTAACCCCAACGCCGTGCAGACCTGTGGCTGCGGTAAATCCTTCGGGGCCTAGATTAGGTAGAGATAGACGATGACTCAGACCGTAGAAACCCTGTTTGACCAGGGCATCGAGCGCTACAAGGCGGGCGAAGATCCCGCTGAGTTGATTCCCGTGTTTAAAGAAGTGTGCGATCGCGCCCCCAAGAGTGCCGCCGCTTGGGCCTGTCTGTCCTGGCTCTATCTGCTCACCGACAAGCCCAGCGCGGGCCTCAAAGCCGCTCAAAAAGCCGTCAAGCTCAACCCCCAGGACCCCCAAGGGCGGGTCAACCTGGCGGTGGCCATGCTCGATGCGGGCAAACCCGGCGTGCGCGAGCACGTTGAAATCGCCAGCCAAGTGATGACTGTCGCCGACGACCTTAAGAAAGAAGTCATGGACAGCATCGACGACGGCCTCACCCGCAAGCCCGACTGGAAGAGCCTGTCCCGCGTCAAGCAGTGGCTTGAGTAGACCCTCTGGTTTCTGAGCCAGAAAGCCTGTTGTGGCTTTCCTAGTTCCAGCGGCACGATTATGGCCAACAGCCCACTACCCTACTGGCAGATCCCCCTGTTTTGCGCTGTTACCGACGACTCAGCAGATCAGGTGGCTCTGCTTTTAGGGGATGGTGCTGACCCCAATTTGTGTGACGACCAAGGTTACACGCCTTTAATGAAGGTTCGTAGCACCGCTGTTGCGTCACTGTTAC
The DNA here is from genome assembly GCA_035644955.1 of Nodosilinea sp. GTDB lineage: Bacteria > Cyanobacteriota > Cyanobacteriia > Phormidesmidales > Phormidesmidaceae > Nodosilinea. The sequence goes on from DASQNN010000286.1 coordinate 9,399, forward strand.
TCAAGGCTGGTGCCCAAGTTCACTTCTGTAACAATATCAATCGGGACGCCTTTGAATGCATCCTCTGTGGGGAGGTGGGCTTTGACTTTCCGACGGAGGCGGCGTTGTTAGAGGTGCTACACCTGCTAGCCGTCCACGGCGCTGATCCAAACTCTGCCCAGTGCTGGGACAATCGCACCCGTCTGTATACTGCCGCTGCTCATGCGGTGGGAGACTATACTACTGCAATCATTCAGCGGTTACTCCATCTGGGGGCCAATCCCCACCTGGGACTATCGCCACTGCACGGGCTGTGTAGCCGTTGGAACGGTGAGTTTGACGAGGATATCGTTGACAGCTTCAATCTGCTGGTGGAAGCGGGGTGCGACCTCAACTGGCGGGCAGAGGATGGTATATCTTTGCTGCACCTAGCCGCCGCAGAGGATTGGTCCTGGGGCAGCCTGGGGCCCAACTACACCGCAGTGCGCTGCCTGCTCAGCCACGGGGCTGACCCCAATGCGGTTGATGCCCAGGGCTGGACACCGCTGATGATGGCGGTGCGGTCCTATATAC
>DASQNN010000287.1:0-12103 GCA_035644955.1 Nodosilinea sp.
TCATCGGGTTCGGGGTACTCTTGCAGGCGCCAGTCGTCGTCTAGATCAGCCAGTTCGGCGGCGGTGGCGATCGCATCATTCACGCCCCCCAGCTGGTCTACCAGCCCTAGATCCAGGGCTGCCTGGCCCGACCACACCCGCCCCTGGGCCAGCTCGGTCACCGCTGGGCGAGTGAGGTCTCGACCCTCGGCAACCCGGTCTAAAAAGCTGTCGTAGACGGTATCGACCGAGCGCTGCAAGATCGCCAGCTCGGCCTCGGTCTTGGGCCGGGTGCTAGAGAAAATATCGGCTAGCTCGGCGGTTTTGACGCCGTCCCAGTTCACGCCAACCTTGGTGCCCAACTGCTCTAGGTTAAGAAAAATGCCGTACACCCCGATGGAACCGGTAATGGTGGTGGGCTGGGCCAAAATGGCGTCGGCCTGGGAGGCAATCCAGTAGCCCCCGGAGGCGGCCACATTACCCATGGAGACTACGACCGGCTTGCCCGCCTGCTGCACCAGCTGCACTTCCCGCAGGATCACTTCCGAGGCGGTAGCGCTGCCGCCGGGGCTGTTGACCCGCAGCACCACCGCTTTAACGTCGTCGTCTTGGCGCAGCTGGCGCAGCTGGCGGGCCAGGGAATTGCCGGCGATGACGCCGCTCTGGCTCAGGCTGCCGTCGTCGCCGCCGTCAACAATGGGGCCCTCGGCGTAGACCAGGGCCACCTGGTTGCCCGATCGCCGGCTGGTGAGGGGGTCGTCTACGGTTTTGGCGTAGCGGGACAGGCTAATTTGGCGAAAGTCGAGGTCGTCGAGGTCGTCGAGGTCGTTGTCACCCATTTCGCCCTCGCCCGTAAACTCCCGCAGGGCAACAATCACTTCGTCTTCGTAAGCGATCGCATCGGCGAGCTGCTCGGCCTCGGCCTCGGCACCAAACAAAAATCCCTGGGTGTTGGCAATGTTCTGTAGCTGCTGGGGTGCCAGATCGCGGGGTGCGGCGGTGGTGGCCAGCAGATTTTGCCACACATCCCTCAGCAGACGCTGGGTCTGCTCCCGCTCCTCAGGGCTCATGGTGTTGCGAATCAACGGCTCCACCGCCGACTTGTAGCGACCCACCCGCGTGACCTGCACCCCAACCCCCAGCTTTTCTAGGGCCTCGGCCTGGTACATGGTTTCGGCGTAGAGACCGTTGAACTCAATTTCACCAAAGGGGTTGAGATATACTGTATCGGCCAGGGCAGCCAGGGCGTATTCCTGCTCGTTCCAGGAGATGTCGTAGGCCAAAATGGGCTTGCCCGCCGTCCGAAAGGCCTCGATCGCGGGGTAAATTTCTGCCTGGTTGGCCAGCCCGGCCCCCATGCCGGCTCCGGTGCCCTTGAGGTATAGGGCGGCAATGCGATCGTCGGTGGCGGCGGCTTCTAGGGCCAGCACCGCCTGGCGCAGGGTGAGATCGCTGGGCGTTTGGTTGCCCAGCACAATAGCGCTGGGGTCAATGGTCTCGGGCGAGTCGGGAATAAGCGTGGAGAGGTCGTAGACCAGCACCGTGTCTTTTTCAACGGTGGGGGCGGCCTCGCTGTCTTTGCTGAGACCAGCCATCAGTACCCCCGCCAGCCCTACCGCCCCCAGGGCCAGCAAAAAGCCCAGCAGCAAAAAAAATAAAATCGACCCGGTCAGGCTGGCCAGAGTGTACTTCAAAAATTGCCGCATGGGGTCACGCTAGGGGGTAGGGTGGGCCAAACTACCGATACACGTCGGCGTCTTCGGCATCCTCGTAGGTGTCAAGGGCCGCGTCGTCGGGAGCCTTGCTAATTTCTTCTTTAAAGCCGCGCAGGGTTTTGCCCAGGGCGCTGCCCAGTTCAGGAATTTTCTTGGGGCCGAAGATCAGCACGGCCACCCCAATGACGAGAACAACTTCAGTCCAGCCGAGATTAAACATGGCGTTAGGAGGGGGAAGGTTTGTTTAATTGGTTTAACTATACAGCCTGGGACCAGAGCGAGGGGCCGCTGAAATGACCCGGCGATGACCCCGGCCTATACTGCCGCTGTCTCAGGGGCAAAGCGAAACCCGGCCTGGCGAATGCGGTCCATGGCGACGGCGAGGCGATCGCATTCGGCAATCAGGCTGACGCGAATGTAACCCTCGCCGCCGGGGCCAAAGGCGTTGCCGGGAGTGACCACCACACCGGTTTCCTGCAGCACCGTCAGGGCAAAGTCGGTGGAGGTGCTGTCCGGGGGGCAGGGTACCCACAGGTACATGGTGGCCTGGGGTTTATCCACCGTCCAGCCCAGGGAGGCAAACTCGTCGATCAAAAAGTCGCGGCGGCTGGAATAGCGCCGCTGCACCTCTTCTAGATAGTGGTCAGGCAGCGACAGGGCCGTCTCTGCCGCCCGCTGCAGGGCCGCAAAAATGCCGTAGTCGAGGTTGGTCTTGAGGGTGCGCAGGCCCTGAATAATGTGGGAGTTGCCCACCACAAAGCCCACCCGCCAGCCCGCCATGTTGTAGGTCTTCGAGAGAGTATGGAATTCAACGCCGACCTCCTTGCCGCCGGGAATCTCCAGCAGACTGGTGGGCTGGTAGCCGTCAAAGGCCAGTTCGGCATAGCAGAGGTCGTGCACCAGCAAAATTTGGTAGCGCTGGGCAAAAGCCACCGCCTGCTCAAAAAACTCGCGGGGGGCGGTGGCGGCGGTGGGGTTGTTGGGGTAGTTAAAGAACAGCGCCTTGGCCCGCTGGGCCACCTCGACCGGAATGGCGTCGAAGTCAATCAGCCAGTTGTTGGCCGGAGTAAGGTGCAGGTTGTAGATCTCGGCTCCGGCGATCGCTGGCCCCCGAAAGTGGGCCGGGTAGGCTGGGGTAGGCACCAGCACCAGGTCACCGGGGTTGATAAAGGCCATGGCCAGGTGGGTAATGCCCTCTTTGCTGCCCAGCAGGGGCAGGGCCTCGGCGGTGGGGTCGAGGGCCACCCCGTAGCGGCGACCATACCAGTCGGTAATGGCGGTGCGAAAGCTGGCCGTACCTTCAAAAGGTGGGTAGCCGTGGGTCGAGGCATCGCCGATGGCGGTGCGGGCCGCCTCCACCACCGGGGCGGGGGTGGGGCCATCGGGATTGCCCATACCGAGGTCAATTAGGTCTAGCCCCTGCTCACGGGCGCGGGCCTTGAGTTCGTCCAGCCGGGCAAACACGTAGGGGGGCAGGGCGCTGAGGCGATGGGCAGTCGGCATCCAGTCGAGGGTCATGGCTGCACCTCCGGGGCAACGCTAGAAGAACGAACGGGGGCGATCGCGGGGGGCTTTTCGCGCAGTTCGGGGCACAGGGGCGACACCATCGCCGCCATCACCGCCTCTGGGGCCACCGTAAAGGGCAGGTGGTGAATGTCAGAGCCTTCCCGACAGGCAAACTCTGCCGCCCGCTGAAGATCGCCCAGGGTGATATCGCCTAAACCCAGATCGGTCAAGGTTTGGGGCAGCCCGGCAGTCCGGTAAAAGGGCAGCAGCTGCTGGCGGGCGGCCCGAGCCAGGGCGGCATTGGCCCCCATTTCTTCGAGCCGCAGCTGCACCAAAATACCGTAGGCTACCTTCTCGCCGTGGAGAATGCCGTGGCTGGCCGGAATCTGGGTGAGGCCGTTGTGCACGGCGTGGGCGGCTACAGTGCGGCACTGGGCCCCGCCAATACCGCCCACCACCCCCGCCAGCAGCACGGTGGCATCGACCACCTCCTGCCACTCGGGGCCGCCCCACTGGCGCAGGGCGGCGGGGGTCTTTTGCAGGAGAATGTCGCGCAGCACCCGAGCCTGCTGCACCGCCGCCACCATCAGGGTCTGCTGGCTGGTGCCGCTGCTGATGGCGGCCTCGTACCACTTGGCCAGGCCGTCACCAATGCCCGCCACCAGGGTGCGCCGAGGGGCGGTGCGAATCAGGCCGTAGTCGAGCACGAGCAGGCTGGGGCAGGTGGGCAGGGCGACGTCGTAGCGGAAGGCTCCCTGGTCAGAGTAGACATTCGAGAGCGCCGTCCAGGCGGCGCAGGTGGCCCCGGAGGTGGGCACCGTGACCACCGGCTGGTTGATCTGGTGGGCCAGCAGCTTGGCAGCATCGAGCGCTTTGCCGCCGCCAAGGCCAATCACGACATCGGCCCGGTGCTCGTTGGCGACGGTGTGCAGATGGGCTAGGGCAGTTTCGCTACAGTCGCTGCCGTAGGTCGTTGCCTGGGCCACCAGCCCCTGCTGCTCTAGGGCGTTGAGCAGGGGGGCGGCCAGGGTGAGGCTGTGGCGACCGCCCACTAGCAAAGGCCGCTGACCCAGGCGGGCGATAGCCGCTCCCTGCTGGGTCAAAATACCGTCGCCGCGAACAACCTGGGCCGGGGCGATGGCGAGGGTGGGAAGGGGAGACAGTGTGGTCATAGGCGGCGCGGGGAGTGGATGAGTGAGGGAGAAGGGTTATCCCTGGAGGGGTAGGGTAGGCCAGCGATCGCGGTCAATCTGGACTTGAAACGGCTCGTCTGAACCCTTGAGATTGGCCTGAATCTGGCCCAGGTAGAGCAGCCGAGAAACGCCGCCGGGCTCGTGGGCTATGGTGCGGGCGCGAATGGTAGCAACCTGACCCGGCAGGCCCAGCCGGTAGGGCTTAAACAGGTTGCTGGCCGCCTGGTGCAGGGTGGCGTCTAAGGTCTCGGGGGTCATGGTGTTGGGCACCGTAATCACAATCTGGCTGGCCCCCGAGTCGTAGACCGTGGCGTAGGGCATGGCCCCGGGCACCGCCGTGCGGCTAAACGGCTCAAAGCTCAGACCCAGCAGACCCACCGTGAGCACCCCCGCAAACCCGGTAGCCCCCACCAGGCGAAACCGAATGCCCCACTTGAAGATAAAGGCCAGCCCCGCCAGCACGGCCAGGGCTACGGTCCCCAGGGCGGCCCACTGGGTAGCTACTAAAAAGTCATTTGGGCTGAGCATTTCGCGATCGCATCCGTAGAGTTAAAGCGGCAGAGTTAAAACAGCAGCGCAAGGCGGCTCATTCAAGATATCGCAGAAGCTTATGCCAAATTCGGGCCAACTTTGGAAAAGCGCCTGGGGCCAGTGCCGCACCACTTCCACCGCCAGAGACTGGTGGGAGCGGGCGCCGTCAACCACGACCCCTGGTATTCAGCAATACCCTTTGCACTCCTGATCCTATCAGCAGTCTTCCAGTCTTTGCAGGGATAGGATGCAACCTCCGGGCGATCGCGGCCATAAGGGCAGAGACGACCCAATTCTGCTGTAGCCCAATTTCACCACCCAAACGCCTCTGTTTAAGCCTGCCGCTGCCCGCCGTCCCGGCCCGGTCACAACTCAACAAATTTAGCTAATCGGCGGGAAGCCCCGCACTCTCCCGAAGGGGATTGTCGGGATGAGAGCCAGGGTGATAGAGCGAAGCGGAATCACCAAACTCCTGTACTACCAACAGCAAAGCCTGCTACAATAGTCTTATCGCAAACGCAGGCTCACGCTAAATGAAGGCCGTCAAGATTAGAATCTACCCCAACGCAGCCCAGCAAGAGGCTCTAGCCAAGAGTTTCGGCTGTGCCCGCTGGGTGTGGAACTACTCTCTAAACTTGATGACTGAAACCTACCGTGAAACTGGGAAAGGGCTGTCTGCTTACACCGTCAAGAAGTTGTTGCCTGGGCTTAAGCAAGAGCACGAATGGCTAAAAGAGCCTTACTCTCAATGCCTTCAAAGTGCGGTCTTGAATCTGTCTCAGGCGTTTGTCAATTTCTTTGAGGGCCGCACTAAATACCCCAGGTTCAAGAGCAAGCACGGGCGGCAGTCAATCCAGTACCCTCAAAACGTCAGACTGGAAGGCAGCCAACTGGTTTTGCCCAAGGTTGGCAGTATCACCGCCAAGGTGCATCGCCCCATTGAAGGCAACATCAAAACCGTCACTATCAGCATGAACCCTGATGGTCGATATTTTGCGGCCTTATGCCTTGATGATGGTTCTGAAAAGCTGGCTCCGTCAGCCGAGGGTAAAGCCGTTGGGGTTGATCTAGGGGTGACACACTTTGCCATTACTTCAGATGGCTCTAAGTTTGACAACCCCCGTCCCATTGCCAAGCATGAACGGAATCTGAAGCGGAAGCAGCGCAAGCTAGCCCGCAAGCAGAAAGGTTCGAGCCGCAGGAAGACGGCGCGAAAGTTGGTGGCTAGAGTCCACCAAAAAATAGTCAACTCGCGCAATGACTTTCTGCATAAGCTTTCGCGAAAAATGGTGAACGAAAACCAAGTCATCATTGTGGAAAATCTAGCCGTGCAGAACATGGTAAAAAACCACTGTCTAGCCAAGTCGATCAGCGACGCTGGCTGGGGTCGGTTCTGCACCATGCTTAAGTACAAGGCAGCGCATGACGGGAAACTCTACCAAGAGGTAGATCGATTCTTCCCTAGCTCTCACCTGTGCCACGTCACTCTGCTGCCCCTTGAAAAGATGGGCCCAGCTATCAGGTCTTTTGACTGTCCTCACTGTGGGCAGCGCCATGACCGGGACGTGAATGCGGCCATTAATATGCGTAACGAAGGTTTACGGCTTTTGGCGTTGGGAACCAGCGCTTCTGCCCAGGGAGGCAGTGTAAGACCAAAGGGAGGACGACGTAAGTCTACCCTCTCGGAGGCGGCTGCTAGTGAGCTGGGAAGCCCGCACTCTACGCGAAGCGTGAGTGTCGGGTAGTTCACGTGTAAACCTAACCAAGACAGGAGGTTGTAAACCTAACCAAGACAGGGTAAAACTTGAAGCCGTAGCAATAACGATGGCGGCAGCAATGACACAGGTAGCAGGCAGAGGCAGAGGTATAGGGCGGCAGAGTGCGCGCGGAGTAGGGCTTTTGCTGCCTCTGCTACTGCTGGGCTGCGGCTCGTCTAAGGTGGCCCAGTGCAACCAGCTAGCCGAGGTAGTCAACCAAACTCAGGGCTTTATGCAGGAGTTTGAGACCGAAATTCAGACCTTCAGCGAGAGTGCCGCCCAGGTCAAAAACCTAGACGACATCAAGCTGGCCGCCAGCCAGTACACCACCGCCGTGGACAAGGTCGTCACCAACCTCGACGGCCTGGTGGGCGACCTGCAGTCCACCACCCTGCGCGACGAAGATTTGAGCCGGTTTAGGGATAGCTACGTTGGCGTTGTGCAGGGGTTTAGCGGTGCCCTCACCGACGCCCGCGAAGCGATGGACCTGGTGGTACAGGTTGAGTCTGAGGCCGAGCTGCCAGCCAAAATTGAAGAATCCCAGCAGCAAACCATGACCGCCGTGGCCTCCATCGAAACCCTTTCCCAAACGGAATCGCAGCTCATCAACGAGGTCAACGGCTACTGCGGAGCCGCCCAGCCCGCCCAGCCCGCCCAGCCTGCCGAACCTGCCCAGCCCGTCGAACCTGCCGAACCCGCCCCGCCCGCCGAACCCGGCTCTAACTAAACCTCAAATGTGGCCACCAGCGAGGTTGCCAGGCTAGCAAGCGGGTGATTAGGTGGTGCCCATCGGTTGTGCAAGCTTGGGCCAGGGCTGGAACGGTTGGCTTTTTAGAGAAGGCCTGTGAGGGGGGCTGGCGAGCGATCGCCAGCCCCCAAGACCGACAAACCGAGCCAGCCGAAGGGGAGAAAATTAACTTCTGCGCTTTTTGCGTCAGGATGTGAAGCATTCTTTGCAACTAAATCTATACTTTGAATCTGAAGTAACGTCATTAGTATTAAGAAGCCGCCGCCGACTTGGACATAGGCTATGTTAAGGACATAGCCAGGCCCCGTTTGGGGCTAGTGTGTGGCAGGTCGATCGTCTGGCCTAATGCCTGGATGCCGTGGTCTTAAAATGCTGATTCCATCGTTTTTAGCTAGCCCTTAAATGGGCAATCTAAGCTGTGAGCCCTAGATGGCTTTAAACAGCTCAAATGTGCTCCTTTCTTCCTAGGCTGCTGCTGTGGCAGTTTAGCGTTCTCTCCCTGATTGTTCCCTGTAAGTTACTGAGACTAAAAATTCCGTAATTTACCTAGTCTGAGTAATTGCCATCTGTGACCTACCAGTCCCAAGTTCCGCCCGATTTAAAACAAGACCTGCTGCGAGCCGTAGACAATAGCCCCGCAGACTGGATTTTGCTTAACCTGGCCCTAAGTACCATGAAAATGGGAGGGCATCGCTACGGGGCTTTTTTAGACGCTGCCACCACCGCTGCCAAGCTGGCTATTTACAGCACCTTTATTGAGCAGGGCAGCAACATTCGTAAAACTGGCTTTTTGTACCACGTTGAGCCTAAACGGGTAAAAGCCATTGTGCAAGAGATTCAGGTCGCCCTAGCAGAGGGCCAAAGCCTGAAGGTGCTCAATTCAAAGGAGCCCTACTACCTAATTGCCCTGCCTTTTCTGTGGCAAGAGCATTTTCCCTGTAGCGCAACGGAGGCGCGGGTACGCCTTCAGGGATTGACCCCTGGTGAGCGCAAAACCATTGAGGAAAGCTTGCCCGCCAGCACTCCCCGGGCCCGAATTTTAGACCAGGTCGAGTTTGCCGAGCTGATCGAACTGCTCCACAAAATGTCCCAGGAGGAGTTGTCGAAGGGGCAGCGCATGCCCTTTAGCGACGCCCTAATGTCTCACATCAAGTTTCGGTTGCTGCACTCGGGCACCGTGATTCAGATTGACTCACCCCTGGTAGATATTCCCCTCTATGCCCTGGCCAGCGAGTCGTACTCGCCCAAGGGAGAGCAGGAGCGGGTGTTCGCCATGATCGACGATGTCGCCCGGTACTTTGCCCTGCTGCAGGCCTGGGTGCGCGAAGAAGAGGGTGTGCTGCGGGGGGTAGAGGTGTTTGATGTTGCCCCCCAGCACCGCCAGGTGGCCCTGCAAGAACTCGACGAGATGCTGCGGGCCTGGGCCGACAAATATCACCAGGAGGGTGGCCTACCCATGGTGCTTCAGTTTGCGGCGGGCCGCCGGGAGTACGACTAAATCAGCGCCTGACGGGCACAGCCTCAAGGCCCAGGCGAGGGTAGCGGTCTGTCAAAGCCCATTCATCCAGCTGATTTTGCCTTCGGCTTGGGCTAAGCTGAGAGAGTTGTAAAGATATGTAACGCCATGGGCCGTGCCTCTTCGTCGTCTGGCCGCAGGGTGGTGGTGGTGGGTGCTGGCATTGGCGGGTTGACTGCTGCGGCACTGCTGGCCCGCCGGGGCTACGCCGTGCGGGTGTTTGACCAGGGCCAGGTGGCGGGGGGCTGTGCCTCGACCTTTAAACGGCGGGGCTTTACCTTTGATGTGGGCGCTACCCAGGTGGCCGGGTTAGAGCCAGGGGGCATTCACCACCAAATTTTTGCTGAGCTAGAGCTGCCCCTGCCCGAGGCCACTCCCTGTGACCCCGCCTGCGCCGTGTTTTTGCCGGGGGAAACAGAGCCCATTCGGGTGTGGCGCGACCCGATCGCCTGGCAGACGGAGCGGCAGCGGCAGTTTCCGGGCAGCGAGCCCTTTTGGCAGCTGATGCAGCGGCTGTTTCAGCCCAGCTGGCGGTTTCAGGCGCGGCAGCCGGTGCTGCCCCCCCGCAGCCCGTGGGATCTGTGGCAGCTGGCCCAGGCCCTGCGCCCCGACACGCTGGTGACGGTGCCCTACACATTTACTACCGTGGGACAGGTGCTGTGCCAGTTGGGCTTAGGGAATGAGCGCCGCCTCAAGACCTTCCTCGACCTTCAGCTCAAGCTCTATTCCCAGGTCAGCGCCGACGAAACCGCCCTGCTCTATGCCGCCACAGCCCTCAGTATGTCCCAAGCGCCCCAGGGGCTGTGGCACCTCCACGGCAGTATGCAGGTGCTCAGCGACAGTTTAGAAAAGGCTCTGCTGCGCGACGGCGGCCTGCTACAGCTCAACCACCGGGTGCAGCAGGTGCACACTGCCCAGGGCCGGGTGACGGGAGTAGCGGTGCAAGACCAAAAAACGGGCAAGACTTGGGTAGAACCCGCTGACCATGTGGTGGCCAACGTTACGGTGCAAAACCTGGTGCAGCTGCTGGGCGACGGCAATTCCTTCAGGGACCATCGGTTCGAGTCGGTTGGCGAACGCAGCGTGAACCGTGCCCTGCGGGGTTACCGGCGACGGGTTGAGGCCCTGCCCTCCGGCAGCGGTGCTTTTGTGCTGTACCTGGGGGTCGATCGAGCGGCCATTCCCGCCGACTGCCCGCCCCACCTGCAATTCTTCTATAACTACGACGGCCCCATCGCCGAAAACAACACCCTGTTTGTGTCGGTCAGCCGCCCCGGCGACGGTCGTGCCCCCGAGGGCCGGGCCACCATCGTGGCCTCGTCGTTTACCGACATTGCTCCCTGGTGGCAGACCGACGACTACGAAGCCCTGAAGCAGGCCTACATCGACGGCGCGATCGAGCGGCTGTCGAGCTACTTTGACCTTGAGGGCGATCGCATTATTCATGTAGAGGCGGCTACCCCGCGCACATTTGCCCGCTTTACCGCCCGCGATCGGGGCATCGTCGGCGGACTGGGTATGCGAGTCAGCACCTTTGGCCCCTTTGGCTTTGCCAACCGCACGCCCGTGCCCGGCCTGTGGCTAGTGGGCGACTGCACCCACCCCGGCGAAGGCACAGCAGGAGTGAGCTATTCAGCTCAAACTGCCGTGAAACAAATCTTGGCTTTCTAGGAGCAAACTGCGAGGCAGAAGGGAACAAATCCTCACGAAAACTTCAAAAAACGCAGTCTACATGGCTGATAAAACTATCCCCGTCCTGAGTATTATTGACAACTACAGCCGTAGATGTGGGGCGGCCTACGTAAATCTGACTATCTACCACCTTGGAGGGTAGCAAGCGGGTTTAAAGTCTTGGTCATTTGCCCCACTCCCGATAGAATTGGCGCCATGGTAGGCTCCCTCTGAGGTTGCCTCCACCTCTACCGCTCTCACAATCAGGTCAGCAGCATGAGTCCCTGGGATTCCTTAGATTCGTGGTCAAACTACTCTAGCCGGCCGCCCGCCAATCTAGAGGATATGCTCTACCAGCACTGGCAGTACTGGCGAAAGCAGGAAGACCCCCAGGCGCTGATTGAGCGCTTTCGCCGTCTGTTTCTCGATGTGGCTAACTACCCCGACACTTCGATAGCCAATGCCCTGCTCGGCCTATCTGAGCAAGACACCGCCGATCGCGAGTTTAAGTACGTCCTCAACCGCTGCTGCTATACCCTGATCAACCTCTGGTACACCCAGCCCCGCGACCACTGGGCGATTCCAGAACTGGTGCGGCTGTTTGAGGATCTGCCCCCCGCCAGCGGCTCCAACCCCAAAGCCCAAAAGGTCTACAGCCTGGTCAAGGAGTTTCCCCAGACCGAGCAGTACGCATCGCTGGTACGACTCCAGCAGATTATGGCTCCGACGCGCGAGGTTGATGTCCCGGTGCCAGCGGCCATTGAGGAGCAGCCCCTGGCCCACCGCATTCGCCACTATCCCTTTCTGTACGACAACAGCCTGCTCACCAAGGACAGCGGCCAGGAGCAAAAGCAAAACATCAACGACCTGCGCCGTCGGGCTGAGACAGACCTGGGCATTCGCCTGGCCCGCTACCACGCCACGCACCAGGTTGCCGATCGAGCCGGGCAGGTGGTCAACCCCACCCTGCTCGATGCCGCTGGGCTAGACCAGGCGCTGAGCTTTTACACCGGCAAAATCGATGGCCGCACCCACCGCGACCAGGCCCGCTGGTTTGCCACTTACAGCAAGACGGTGCGCTCATTCCGCGACTTTAAAGACGAGTTTGTGGACTATTTAATTGGCCCCATTGCGGCGGCAGAACCGAAGTACAGCGGCAACCACTTCACCCGCAACCTGCGTCAGTACCTGCGTGAAACCCTGGCGGAGTTTGACGCGCAGCCCCTGAACAGCTTTATTTTGGTCGAAACCTGCCGCCGGTTGCTCAACTTTTTGGTGGTCGATAGCCCTCACCGACCGGTATTCCGCAACTTTCGCCACCTGGTCAACGACGTGGGCCACACCCTGACCATGGGCCTGCTGCTGCGGCTGGTGCTGTTTTGCTCGGCGGCTAAACCCTGGCTAGAGCGCTGTTTTTCGGTGCTGTTTAATCTGCACGAGCGCCGCACCTGCAAAGAGGTGCCCTGGTTGGTCACCAGCCTGGAGCA
>DASQNN010000288.1:0-2125 GCA_035644955.1 Nodosilinea sp.
GGGTACCAAAACCCGTGAATGCCCGCCTCAACGGCGCGACCCTGGGGCGTTTGCCAGCCCGCCACCAGCCCGCCGGGGTAGGCTCCCGCTTCCAAAAGCGTAACGGCGTAGCCCTGCCGCGCCAGGTGATAGGCCGATCCCAACCCGGCCCAGCCTGCGCCGACCACCACTACCCGCTTTTGTCCTGTGTTTTCCATTGTTCTCGCCCCCGTTGCCCATAGACCTTCTTTACTCTATCGGTACAGCGCCTGATAGGGTTTAGGATCAGGGGTAGGCTGGGGTCTGACGTGTGTGCCGATCCGGGGCTCCCCTCACCCCTAACTCCTCTCCCAAGGGGAGAAGGGAGCCGAGCCATTTCTATAAACCACTTTTTTTAGCCCAATGAGCAGTAACAAACTTGTGAAAAACGGCGTCAACAGGGTCATGGGGGTCAATGAAGCCGCCCGCGACACCACCATCCAGACCGATTTAGCCAATCCCCGGTGGGATAAGAAAGCCACGCTGACCTATCTGGGGGCGACGATCGCCCAGGTGGCGGCGATGACTGGGCTACTGTGGGGCATGGATGTGGCCTATGGGTACTTCAACTTAGGTGCCTTAGCTCCCTGGGCAACAACTGCGATCGCATGTGCGTTTTTTGCCTTTGTAACGCTGCGATCGCGCCTCTTTTCTCTGCTCGACAACACCCGCAACAGCGGTCGCTACAAGTCGCTGCAGCGGCCCGGTTGGGCACCGCCGCCGCTGGCCTTTCCCATTGTGTGGATGAGTATTGCCGTGCTGCGGGTAGTCTCGGCCTATTTGGTGTGGTCGGCGATGGGGCAAACCTTTCTGAGCTGGCCGCTGATTCTCTACGTGGCGCACCTCAGCCTAGGCGACACCTGGAATACGATTTTTACCGTGGAAGGCCGCCTGGGGGCCGCTGTGCCGATGGTAATTCTGGGGCCGCTGCTGTCGGTGGTGGTGGTCACGGTCGGCTATTTTCAGGTGGTGCCGCTGGCGGGTTGGGTGATTTTGCCCTCGCTGGTGTGGCTTGCGATCGCTACCGCCCTCTGCATCAGCCTCTGGCGCTTGAACGGCCAGGAGCCCCTCTATCCAGTCGTATCCAAAGCCGAGTCGTAGGGTGTATCGCTGCGCGGATGCACCCTTGGGGGTCTTAACATTGTCATCGCTGACATAGGTTAGGCTAGCCATAATGGACGCTAACAATGCTGAGCATCCTATTCTTTTCCCGTGGTAAGAGCACCCATGGTCACCCTTGAGCTACGCCAAATTGAGGTACCCCTGGGCAAAAGCCTGGTGCTGCGCGACGTGAGCTGGGCCGAGTTCGAAGCCATTTTGGCCGAGCTGGGGAACCACCGCAGCACCCGCATCGCCTACGACAACGGGTTTTTAGAAATTATGACTCCCTTGCCAGAGCACGAATATTTCAAGCAGACAATTAGCACTGCCATTGAGGATATGGCTGAGGTGCTAGAGGAAGATTACGAGTGCTATGGCTCCACCACCTGGCGGCGCAAGGCTCAGCAGGCGGGCATAGAACCCGACAACTGCTTCTACTTCCAAAACGAGGCGCTGGTGCGCGGCAAGCTGGAGTTTGACCTAGACCGCGACCCACCCCCCGATCTGGCCCTCGAAGTCGATCTCACCAGCAAATCTCTCGATCGCTTCCCGATCTATGCCCGCCTGGGCGTACCCGAGATCTGGTGCTACGACAGCGGTGTGCTAACGATTTATCTGCTGGAAGGCGATCGCTACGAGGCTTCAGAGCAAAGCCAAGTGTTTCCCACATTGGATATTCGCGCCCTGCCTCAACTAATTGAATCGCAGCGATCGGCGGGTCGGCTGGCTCTGCGGCGAGCCGTGAGAGAGTGGGTGAAGGGGCAGTCGTAGGGTGCGATAGTAACGGTTGGCTGGGAACTGATTAGCAACCCTATAATTTGATGAATAGCGATGCTTACCTTACCCAATCGGTAGAAGCGCTTATGGACACTATCGTTGAACAGCTCGATACCAAGCTAGGTCAGTGGGAACCTGAAATCGCCGATCAGGTGCGCCGTTTTATTTGGGAGATTATTCAACTGGCGGATCAAGGTATTCCGGCAGAGTTGATGCGATCGCCCTATGA